>JALYHK010000320.1 GCA_030776605.1 Pseudomonadota bacterium | reverse complement strand
ATCGCGACCATGTCGCCCACCGTCATGCCGACGTCCTCGGCGGTGACGTAGCGGCCGCCGAGGCCGCCGACGGCGCGCCCGTAGGCGGCGAGCATCGCCGGGCTCTTGGTGCGCGCCTCGTCGGCGAGGATCACCGCCTTGCCGCCGCCGAGGGGCAGCCCGGCCATCGCATTCTTGAAGCTCATCCCGCGCGACAGCCGCAGCGCGTCGGCAACCGCCTCGCCGGCGGCGCCGTAGTGCCAGAAGCGAACGCCGCCCGCGGCGGGCCCGAGGCGGGTCGAATGGACGGCGACGATCGCCTTCAGCCCGGAGGCGCGGTCGGTGACGAAATGCACGAGCTCATGGTCGTCGAAATCGGCAAAGTCCCAGGGCGCGTGCATTGAGGTCGATCCTGATCCTGGCGGATGCCGAGAAGGTGGGGCGACCGATGGGACTTGAACCCACGACCCCTGGTACCACAAACCAGTGCTCTAACCAGCTGAGCTACGATCGCCACGGTGCATGAAGTGCGCGGGCGACATAAGAGGCGCCCTCCCCCCGGTCAAGGAAAGTCGGCGCCCGCGGCGCGAGCCGCGGCTAGTCCTCCGGCGGCGCCTCGAGCCGCGGAAAGACCGGCGTCGGGAGCGCGAGCGTGAAGCCCGAAGCCGCCAGGCGCCGATAGGCATCCGCGTCCTCGAGGGCGGCATAGTCGCGCTCGCCTTGGGGCACGCCCATTGCGTCGAGCAGCTGCGCAGAGGAGGAGGGGACCACCGGCGCGATGGCGATGGCGAGATCCCGGATCGCCATGTAGAGGGTCGCGAGCACAGCGTTCATCCGCTCGGGATCGGTCTTCCTGAGCGCCCAGGGCGCCTGGGCGTCGATATATTGATTGCAGGCGAAAACGGCGCGCAGCCAGGCTTCGATGCCCTGGCTCAGCGCCAGCTCGTCGAAATGGCCGGGAAGATCGCGCCGGGTCACCTCGGCGACCAAGGCGAGCAGGGCGTGGTCGGCCGCATCGCTCTTGCCACCGGTCGGCAGCACTCCGTCGCAATTCCTTGCGATGAACGACAAAGTCCGCTGCGCGAGATTGCCGAAGCTGTTCGCGAGATCGGCGTTCACCCGGTTGACCAGCGCCTCGGCGCTGTAATTGCCGTCCTGGCCGAAGGTCACCTCGCGCAGCAGGAAATAGCGCAGCGCATCCACCCCGAAGCGCTCGGCCACGTCGAACGGATCGACCACATTGCCGAGCGACTTCGACATCTTCTGGCCACGGTGGAGCAGGAAGCCGTGGCTGAACACCTGGCGCGGCGGCGGCAGGCCGGCCGACATCAGGAAGGCCGGCCAATAGACGGCGTGGAAGCGGGTGATGTCCTTGCCGATGACGTGGAGGTCGGCGGGCCACCAGCGGCGGTAGCTCTCCGCCTCGGTGTCGGGATAGCCGACGCCGGTCAAATAGTTGGTGAGCGCGTCGACCCAGACGTACATCACATGGTTGCCGCTCCCCGGCACCTTGACGCCCCAGTCGAAGCTGGTGCGCGAGATCGAGAGATCGGAGAGGCCGCCTTCGACGAAGCGCACTATCTCGTTGCGCCGCGCCTCCGGCTGGATGAAGCTGGGATTTTCGCGATAATGACGGAGCAGCGGCTCCTGATATTTGGAGAGCCGGAAGAACCAGCTCTCCTCGACCGTCCATTCGACCAGCGTCCCCTGCGGCGACAGGCGCTCGCCGGTCTCGGCGGTGACCAGCTCCTTCTCGTCGTAATAGGCCTCGTCGCGGACCGAGTACCAGCCTTCGTAGCGGCCGAGATAGATGTCGCCGGCCTCGGCCATCGCCCGCCAGATCGCCTGGCTCGCCCGGTGGTGCTCGGGCTCGGTGGTGCGGATGAAGCGGTCGCAGGAAATGTCGAGCGCCTCGACCATCCGGCGGAAGTGGCCGGTCATCTCCTCGGCGAACAGCTCGGGCGTCACGCCTTTCTCCCGCGCCGCCTGCGCCATCTTGAGGCCGTGCTCGTCGGCGCCGGTGAGGAAGAAGACGTCGCGCCCGCGCATGCGGTGGAAGCGGGCGATCGCGTCGGTGGCGACCGCTTCATAGGCATGGCCGATGTGGGGCGGCCCGTTGGGATAGGAAATTGCGGTGGTGACGTAATAAGGTTCGGACATCGGCGCCCGCGTCTAGAGCATCAGCGCCGGGCCGTCACGCCCTCCGGCGGCGCGAGGGCGGCGATCAGCCCGGCAAGCTCGAAGACGGTCGCCTGCGGGTCGAGCGACTGAGCGACGGCGCCGGAGGCGAGGCTGGAAGCGCGCTCCCAGAGGCGAACGGCTTCGGCGCGCGCCAGCCCCGCGCGCTGGCGCGCGGCCGCGGCGATGAACGAGGGGGCGCGGGCAAGGAAGGCCTCGTAGCGCGGCTGCGCGGACTTGAGGGCGAGGGC
>JALYHK010000319.1 GCA_030776605.1 Pseudomonadota bacterium | reverse complement strand
TGATGAGGGCGTCCGCCGCGCGCCCGAGCCTCGTCTTCACCGCAGTCAGCATACTCTTTCCCATCCGGACCTTTCCGTTGACCCTAATCCAGCCTTCGGCCAAAGCGAAGCCTCCCTTTGTGCAGCGCGAAAGCTTTTCCTTGGCCGAGCAGCCGCCGAGCTTCCAGTCACTCATCCTGACGCTCCACGATTATTGGAGCCGCCAGGGCTGCCTCATCCTCCAGCCCTACGACATCGAAATGGGCGCCGGCACCTTCCATCCCGGCACCGCGCTGCGCGCCCTCGGCCCCGATCCCTGGAAGGCCGCCTACGTCCAGCCCTGCCGCCGCCCGACCGACGGCCGCTACGGCGAGAATCCGAACCGGCTCCAGCATTATTACCAGTATCAGGTGATCCTGAAGCCGAGCCCGCCGGACCTGCAGCAGCTCTATCTCGGCTCGCTCGCCGCGATCGGCATCGATTTCGCCCGCCACGACATCCGCTTCGTCGAGGACGATTGGGAGAGCCCGACGCTCGGCGCCTGGGGGCTGGGCTGGGAGGTGTGGTGCGACGGGATGGAAGTGACCCAGTTCACCTATTTCCAGCAGGTCGGCGGCTACGACATGAAGCCGGTCTCGGGCGAGCTCACCTACGGTCTCGAGCGGCTCGCCATGTACGTCCAGGGCGTCGACAACGTCTTCGATCTCGCCTTCAACGACGAGGGCGTCAGCTATGGAGAGGTGTTCCACGCCAACGAGGTCGAGCAGAGCGCCTACAATTTCGAGCTGGCGAGCACCGACACATTGTTCCGCTGGTTCCGCGACGCCGCCGACGAGTGCAACCGCTGCATCGAGGCGCGCCTGCCGCTCCCCGCCTACGACCAGGCGATCAAGGCGAGCCACATCTTCAACCTGTTGAACGCCCGCGGCGTCATCTCGGTCGCGGAGCGCCAGGCCTACATAGGCCGCGTCCGCGACCTCGCCAAAGGCGCCTGCCAGGCCTGGATGGAAAAGAACGGATGGGCGGCGTGAGGGGGCGCTCCGATCCTCCCCGGGACGGGGAGGGGGACCGCCGGCTTAAGGCCGGCGGTGGAGGGGGCAGGGGGAATCTGCGCCGGCCTGTCGTCTACGGGGCGCGCCGCCTCCGGCGCACGATGAGCCTGCCCGAAGTGCTGCTGTGGCAACGCCTCCGCGGTTCGCCCGGCGGCGTGGCCTTCCGCAAGCAGCATCCGATCGACCCTTACGTCGTCGACTTCTATTGCAGCAGCTCGAAGCTCGTCATCGAAGTCGATGGCGAGGCACATGACAGGGGTGATCGGCCGCAACGGGACGAAGCGCGTGCCTCTTTCCTTCGCGGGCGAGGGTACCGGGTACTGAGGGTAGCGGCGAAAGACGTGCTGAAAGACCCGGACGGTATCGCCGCTGCAATAGTCGCAGCTGCGGCCGTCCCCCACCACCACCGCGCTTTGCGCGGTGGTCCCCCTCCCCGTCCCGGGGAGGATCGAGATGCCTGATTTCGTCCTCGAGCTGTTGTCCGAGGAGATCCCCGCGCGGATGCAGGCGAAGGCTTGCGCCGACCTGGAGCGGCTGTTCCGCGAGCAGATCGCCGCCGCCGGCCTCGCCGCCGAAAGCATCGAGACCTACGCCACGCCCCGGCGCCTCGCTCTGATCGCCCGCGGCCTCCCCGCCGAAACCGCGGCGGTGCGCGAGGAGATCAAGGGGCCGCGCAGCTCGGCCCCGCCTCAGGCGCTCGAAGGCTTCCTGAGGAAGACCGGACTTGCTCGCGAGCAGCTCGAGGAGCGCGACGGCGTCTTCTTCGCCGTCGTCGAGAAGCCGGGGCGCGCGGCCTCCGCGGTGCTCGCCGAAGCCATTCCGGCGATCGTCCGCGCCTTCCCCTGGCCCAAGTCGATGCGCTGGGGCGCCGCCTCCACCTCGACCGAATCGCTGCGCTGGG
Source organism: Pseudomonadota bacterium (assembly GCA_030776605.1). Classification (GTDB taxonomy): domain Bacteria; phylum Pseudomonadota; class Alphaproteobacteria; order Sphingomonadales; family Sphingomonadaceae; genus Allosphingosinicella. The sequence goes on along the minus strand of JALYHK010000319.1, from coordinate 484 downwards.
TCCGCCCGCTCCACGGCATCGTCGCCCTCTTCGGCGAAGAGATCGTCGAGCTCGAGATCGCCGGCATCAGCTCCGGCGCCGCCACCGTCGGCCACCGCTTCCACCATCCCGGGACCATCACCATCGGCAGCGCCGGCGACTATGCCCAGAAGCTCAAGGCCTGCCGCGTCGTGCTCGATCCCGCCGAGCGCCGCCGGATCGTCGCCGAAGGGGCGGCCGCCGCGGCGCGCGAGGCGGGGCTGGAGCTGGTCGAGGACGAGGCGCTGATCGCCGAGAACGCCGGCCTCACCGAATGGCCGGTGCCGCTGCTCGGCCGCTTCGACCCCGCCTTCCTCGACGTGCCGCGCGAGGTGATCCAGCTCACCATGCGCGCCAACCAGAAATATTTTGCCTTAACCCATCCTCCCCGGGACGGGGAGGGGGGTGAAGGCGGGTCGGCATTCCGGGGGAATGCCGAGAGCCGAAACCGGCTGCAAAGCAGCCG
>JALYHK010000318.1 GCA_030776605.1 Pseudomonadota bacterium | reverse complement strand
GAGTTGGCCGAGCGGCGGGCGTGGAAGGATAGTTTCAGGGGGTGAGTGCGTTTCGCTCGAAGAGGAGGATCCGATGAACAAACTGCTGTTGCTCCCACTCGCGGCGCTGGCGGGCGCCTGCACGGTCGCCGTTCCCGGGCCCGCGCCGGTCGCCGCCGGCGACGACAGCTCCCTGGCAGAGGCGCTCGCCGGCCGCACCGCCGGCGATCCGGTCTCCTGCGTCCGCCAGCGCGACCTCAGGAACAGCCGTGCCTACGGCGATGGCACGATCCTGTTCGACGGGCCGGGCAGCACCGTCTACGTCAACAACACGCGGGACTCCTGCCCGACGATCCGCCCATGGCACGCGATCCGCTACCGCACGATCGGCACGAACGTCTGCGCCGGTGAGCTGATCCGCGTCCTCGACCCGCAGACCGGCGTCGAATATGGCGGCTGCACGCTCGGCGAGTTCACGCCCTACCGCCGCACCGGCTGACGGCGCAGCGCGGCGCAGGCGCGGCGCAGCGCGCCGCTAGCGCTTGTAGAGCGCGTCAAGCCGCTCGCCGTAAACGCTGCGGATGACGTGGCGGCGGATCTTCATCGACGGCGTGAGCTGCTCGTTGTCGGTGGTGAAGGCTTCGTCCGCGAGGATGAAGCGCCGCACCTTCTCTATCACCGAAAGCCCGCGGTTCACTCGGTCGACCGCGGCGGAGATGGCGCGCAGATAGTCGGAATCCTCCCGCAGCGCCTCCGCCGAGCCCGGCTTGCCGTGCGCGGCCGCCCACTCCCTCGTCCATTCGGGATCGGGCACGATCAGGCCGACGATGTAGGGCCGCTTGTCCCCCACCACCATCGCCTGGAGTATCTCGCGCTCGAGGGTAAGCATCCCCTCGACCCGCTGCGGCGCGACATTGTCGCCCTTGTCGAGGACGATGAGGTCCTTCTTGCGGTCGGTGATGACGATCCGGCCCGCCTCGTCGATGTGGCCGACGTCGCCGGTGTGCAGCCAGCCGTCGACGACCGTTCGCGCGGTCAGCGCCGGATTGCGCCAATAGCCGTGCATGACCAGCTCGCCGCGGACCAGGATCTCGCCGTCGTCGGCAATCCTGACTTCGGTGTTCTTCAGCGGCGGGCCGACCGTGTCCATCTTCACCCCGGCCCTGGGCCGATTGCAGCTGATCACCGGCGCCGCCTCGGTCTGCCCATAGCCTTGGAGCAGGGTCAGGCCGAGCGCGTGGAAGAATATGCCGACCTCGGGATTGAGCGGGGCGCCGCCCGAGACCATCGCCTTGATCCGGCCGCCGAAGCGGGCGGCGATCTTGGGCCGAAGCGTGCGGCCGAGGAACAAGTCCATCGGCCGGTCCCAGAGCGGCACCGATCCCGCATAGTCCTTGGCGCCGATCTCGAGCGTGCGCTTCATCAGATAGTTGGTGAGCCTCCCCTGCTTCTCGACGCTCTTGAGGATGCGCTGGCGCAGCACCTCGAACAGCCGCGGCACCACCACCATGATCGTCGGGCGCACCTCCTCGATGTTTGAGGCGAGCTTCTCGAGCCCCTCGGAATAATAGATCTGGGCGCCGAGGCCGATCGGGAACAGCTGCCCGCCGGTATGCTCATAAGCGTGGCTGGCGGGGAGGAAGGAGAGGAAGACCTCATCGCCCCAGCCGAAGTCCTCGGAGATGAGCGCGGTGCAGCCCTCGACGTTGTGGAGCAGCGCGCCATGGTGCTGCATCACGCCGCGCGGCGCTCCGCCGGTGCCGGAGGTGTAGATGATGCAGGCGAGATCGTCGCGGCGAAAGCCGGCGGCGGCGGCGCAACCCTCGACGTCCGCTTCCTCCGCCTCGATCAGCCCGCGCCAGTCGCTGATGTGGATGCCGCTTTCCTGGCCGCCGCCGAGCGGCTCGATCGCGATCACCTGTTCGCAGCCCGAGCTGCGGTGGGTGGCGGGGAGCAGCACCCGCGCCAGCTTCTGGTCCGAGACGATCACCGCGCGCGCGCCGCTGTCGTCGAGGATGTGCTGGTGGTCGCGCTCGGTGTTGGTAGTGTACGCCGGCACCGTGACGCACCCTGCGGCCATGGTCGCAAGGTCGGCGATCAGCCATTCGGGGCGATTCTCCGAGACCAGCATCACCCGATCACCCCGGTCGAGACCGAGCCGCTTCAGCCCCGCCGCCAGCCGCGCGACGTCCTCGGCCGCCTCGCGCCAGCTCGTCGGGCGCCACTCGCCCTCGCGCTTAGCCCAGAGGAAGGGCGCCTCGCCCTTTTCGCGGGCGCGGGTGAAGAACATGGTGACGATGTTCGGAAAATATTCGAGCTGACGCATCTGCCTCCTGAGGGCGCGGTTTTGCCCGCGTCGCGACGCTTCTTAGCCCATCGCCGCGCCTTCGCCACACCCTTCGCCGCGCTGGAACGCCGCCGGCGTGGACGCCTCAAGGGGCTTGGGT
>JALYHK010000317.1 GCA_030776605.1 Pseudomonadota bacterium | reverse complement strand
GGCTTCACCAGCGCGACGAGGCGCCCGCCCGGCCGGGCGAAGTCGAGCGCGGCGGCGAGCACCTTCGAAAGGGCGATGAAGCTCGCATCGCACACGATGATGTCGACCGGCTCGGTGACGGTACCGACGGTCAGGTAACGCGCGTTGGTCTGCTCGTGCACCACCACGCGCGGGTCCTGGCGGAGCTTCCAGGCGAGCTGGTTGGTGCCGACGTCGACCGCGAACACCTTCGCCGCGCCACGCTCAAGCAGCACGTCGGTGAAGCCGCCGGTCGACGCCCCGACGTCGAGCGCGACGGCGCCGGATACGTCCCAGCCGAAACGGTCGAGGGCATGGGCGAGCTTGATGCCGCCGCGCGAGACCCAGGGGTGCTCGCGCCCGCGCACTTCGAGCGGCGCCTCCACGGCGATCGGCTCGCCCGCCTTCGCGATCCTCCTCTCCCCGGAAAAGACCAGGCCGGCCAGGATCAGCGCCTGCGCCCTGGCGCGGCTCTCGGCGAGCCCGCGCTCGACGAGCAGCTGATCGGCGCGCTGCCTGCTTGACCTGCCTGCCGCCAAGGCGATGCCTCCCCTTCTCTCCATCTCGCCGCTCGCCGCGGCGCTGGCAAGCTGCGCGAGAGAGCCCTTCTGTTGAACGAGGGCGGAGCCGCCTATATAGGGCGGGCGGCCTTCCCGGAGACGTGGGTGAGTGGCTGAAACCAGCGGTTTGCTAAACCGCCGTAGGGGGATTACCCCTACCGAGGGTTCGAATCCCTCCGTCTCCGCCAGCTCCCTTCGCCATTCAGCTGCCCCGGCAACCGGCCTCGGCCGCCACCGCCGCGCGATTCTGCCGAGCTCGCGCCGCGGGCGCCTTTCGGGCGATTGGTCCGTTTTGGAGGAATTGTTGCGCACTTCTCATCCGAAACGGATGAATCCGCCCGAAAGGGGGGCGGAGATGGACGGGGCGCAGCCGCTCGTCGCGGCCTTTGATTTCCTGCTGCGCGAGACCGCGCTGTTCGCCGCCGTCGGCTTCCTGCTGCTCGGCGCCAGCGATCTCGCGGTCGATCTGATCTGGGGCGCCCGCGCGCTCCGCCGCCGCGTGGCCGCCCGCGGGCAGCCGCCGCCGCTCACTGCCGCCGACCTTCCGCCGCCGCAGGCGCCCGGGCGCATCGCCGTCTTCGTTCCCGCGTGGGACGAGGCGCAGGTGATCGCGCGCATGCTGCGCCACGCGCTGAGCGCGTTCGACGCGGCGGACCTTCGCCTCTACGTCGGCTGCTACCCCAACGATCCGGCGACGATCGCGGCGGTGCGCACCGTCGAGGACCCGCGGCTGCGGCTGGTGCTCGGCCCCGCGCCCGGCCCCACCAGCAAGGCCGACTGCCTCAACCGCCTCTGGGACGCGATGCGCGAGGACGAAGAGGCGGAGGGGCGGCGGTTCAAGGCGGTGGTGCTGCACGACGCCGAGGACGTCGTGCACTCGGCCGAGCTGCGCCTCTTCGACCGGCTGATCGAGCGCTTCGACCTCGTCCAGCTGCCGGTGCTGCCGCTGATAGATCCGCGCTCCCGCTGGATCGCCGGCCACTATGCCGACGAATTCGCTGAGGCGCACGGCAAGGAGCTGGTGGTGCGCGAGGCGGTGGGGGCGGCGCTCCCCTCCGCCGGGGTCGGCTGCGCCGTCGCGCGCGACGCGCTCGACCGCCTCGCCGAAGCCAATGGCACGCCGTTCGACGCCGACAGCCTTACCGAGGACTATGAGCTCGGGCTGCGGCTGCGCGCCTGCGGCGGCCGCGCCGCCTTCGTGCGCATTGCCGCCGCGCCGGGGCGGCCGCCGGTCGCGACGCGCGAATATTTCCCGACCACCCTGGCCGCGGCGGTCAGAAGGCGCGGTGGATGCGCGGCATCGCGCTTTCGGGATGGGAGAGGCTCGGCTGGACCGGCGGCATTGCGGAGCGCTGGATGCGCATGCGCGACCGCCAGTCGCTGCTCGCGGCGCTGATCCTCGCCGCGGGCTATGCCGCCTTTCTGCTGTGGAGCCTGCGCACCGCCGGCACCTTCGCGGGCGCTGTGCCGCCGATGCGTATCCACCCGACCCTCCAGGCGCTGATGGCGGTGAACGGGGGGCTGCTGCTGTGGCGCCTGGGGATGCGCTTCGGCTTCGCAGCCGGCGCATACGGCTGGCGCGAGGGGCTGCGGGCGGTGCCGCGGGCGGTGGTGGGAAACGTGATCGCGATGCTGGCGGCGCGCCAGGCGGTGGTGCGCTTCGCGCGCCGGCGCTGGTCGTGGGACAAGACGGCGCACGCCTTTCCGCAGCAGTTGCCGGCCGAATGACCGCCGCCGCGCCCCCGCTGCGCTTCCTGGCGCTCGTCCTCGTAGGCTGGGCCTGCCTGCGCGCCGCCATCCTGGTGCCGGGCTGGTGGATCGAGGCCGGCGCTGCGGCGCCTGCGCCGCGAGCGCCCGCGGCTCCTGGGC
>JALYHK010000316.1 GCA_030776605.1 Pseudomonadota bacterium | reverse complement strand
CCCCCTCGAGGCGGTCGAGCGTTTCCGCGTCGGCCTGATAGTTGCCGTCGTGATGGGCGACCGGGACGATGATCTCCTCCCCCGCTGCGTAGCGGCTGGTGAAGGCGGTCCGGTTGTTCTCCACCCTCAACGGCACGTCACGGCAGACGAAGCTGATGCCGGCGTTTCGCATCAGCGCGCCCGGAAGCAGTCCCGCCTCGGTCAGAATCTGGAAGCCGTTGCAGACCCCGAGCACGGGGACACCGCGCTCCGCCGCCTCCGCCACCGCCCGCATTACCGGCGACTGCGCCGCCATCGCGCCCGAGCGCAGATAGTCGCCGTAGGAGAAGCCGCCGGGGATCGCGACCAGGTCGAGCCACTGCGGCAGCTCGCTCTCCCGGTGCCAGACGCGCAGCGGCTCCTCGCCGGCTGTGTCGCGCAGGGCCGTGATCATGTCCCGGTCGCAGTTGGAGCCGGGGAAAACGATCACCGCGCTCCTCATACCCGCTCGATGCGATAGTTTTCGATCACCGTGTTGGCGAGCAGCTTCCGGCACATCGCCTCCACGTCCGCCTCGCTCACCTTTTCGTCGAGGTCGAGCTCGATGAGCTTGCCCTGGCGCACGTCGCGCACACCGTCGAAGCCGAGCCCCTCCAAGGCGTGGTGGATCGACTTACCTTGCGGGTCGAGCACGCCCTGCTTGAGCGTGACGTAAACGCGGGTCTTCATGACGATCTGCCGCTCCTGCCGGAATGGCCGCCATATGGCCGCTGGCGCGGGGCGGCACAAGCGTTGCGGGCGAGGGCGGGCGCGCCTATCTCTGTCCCATGGGCGAGATTGCCATCACTCCTGCCGCCGCGGCGCGTGTCGCCGCGATCGCCGAGCGGCAGGGCAGGAAGCCGATCCTCCGCCTGGCGGTGGACGGCGGCGGCTGCGCCGGCTTCACCTACCGCTTCGGCCTGGCCGACGAGATCGAGGCGGGCGACGTCGCCGTAGAGCGGGACGGGGTGACGCTGGTCGTCGACGAGACGACGCTCGATCTCGTCCGCGGCGGCGCGGTCGACTTCGTCGAATCGCTCGGCGGCGCCTCCTTCCAGGTCGCCAACCCCAGCGCCGCCTCGGGCTGCGGCTGCGGATCGAGCTTCTCGATCTGACCGCCCGCCGCTAGAGCGGCGGTGCCATGAAGATCGTCTCCTACAATTTGAACGGCATCCGCGCGCGGCTGCCGCGGCTCCTCGAGTATATCGAGGAGCAGAAGCCTGACGTGCTCTGCCTCCAGGAGATAAAATGCGCCGACGAGGCAGTGCCGGTCGAGGACATAAGGGCGGCGGGCTATGAGGGGCTGTGGCACGGGCAGAAGGGCTTCAACGGCGTTGCGATCCTCACGCCCGCGGGCGCGCCGCCCAGGCTCAGGCGGGTGCGCCTTCCCGGCGACGAGGAGGACGTGCACAGCCGCTACATCGAGGCGGAAGTCGGGGACGTCGTCGTCGCCTCGCTCTACCTGCCCAACGGCAATCCGGTCGGCACCGAAAAGTTCGCCTACAAGCTCGGCTGGCTCGAGCGGCTGCGCCTCCATGCGCTCGAGCTGCTCGCCGAGGAGCGGCCGGTGGTGCTCGCCGGCGACTGGAACGTGATCCCGACCGACGAGGACGTCTTCTCGGCCAGAGCGATGGCGCACGACGCGCTGATGCAGCCCGAAAGCCGCGCCGCCTTCCGCCGCATCCTCCACCAGGGCTGGACCGACGCGATCCGCGCCCGCTTCCCGGAAGGCCCGGTCTGGACCTTCTGGGACTATACGGCGGGCTGTTGGCAGCGCGACGCCGGCTTCCGCATCGACCATCTGCTGCTCAGCCCCCACGCCGCCGACCGGCTGCTCGATGCCGGCGTCGACAAGGACTATCGCGGCCGCGATAAAGCGAGCGACCACGCGCCCACCTGGGTGCGGCTCGAGGGCTGAGGCGGCGGCCGGCGCAGCCTCAGAAGGGCAGCCAGCGGTTCCGTTCGGAAAAGCGCATATAGCCGGCGTTGACGCCGAGCCTGAGGCCGACCCCCATGCGCACTGGGATCAGCACCACGTCCCCGCGCCTCAGATAGCTGGCGGTGAAGCCGCCGAGCACATAGGCGTTGCCCTCCGCGGCGGGATAGCGGCGGAACAGGCGCTGGCCGTCGTGGAGGTTGTAGACCAGCACGAAGACCTTGCTTGCGTCGGCGCCGAAATCGAAGCCGAGCGAGGGGCCGGTCCAGTAGACGTTGCGGTCGCCCTCGATCCGGTGGCGCATCACGCCCGAGCCGTAGCGCAGCCCCAGCACGAAGGCGCCGCTCGCTTCCTCGCCGGCGATATAGGCGATCGGCTCGCCCTGGTCGGCGAGGATCCGCTCGAGCAGCCCGGCCAGGCCCTCGGCGCCCCGGCCGAACAGATTCTCCGCGGCGTCGAAGATGTCGCGGCGGGGGACGGTCGTGGGCTGGGCC
>JALYHK010000315.1 GCA_030776605.1 Pseudomonadota bacterium | reverse complement strand
GCATGGCCCCGATCGCCGAAGTGAGCGCCGCCATCGAGGCGATCCTCGAACGGTGAAGCCCGCGGCGGGGCGAGCCGCCCGAGAGGATTCGGACTTCCTCCAAAACATGCTATGCACCCCTTCGGCCGCGACTCCGCCGGGCGCGGGGCCGGGGGAGCTGCATCGCAACGACGGAGGCGTGCCATGAACAGGGGTGGCCCAGTGCCGCGGGTGGACGAACATGTCGGCCTCGAAGGCTTCATCGACGGCGTCAGGCGCCGCAACCCGCACCAGCCGGAGTTCGTGCAGGCGGTCACCGAGGTCGCCCAGGACATTTTCGAGTTCATCCAGGACAAGGTCGAATATCACGAGGCGCAGATCCTGAGGCGGATCGCCGAGCCCGACCGGGTCGTTTCGTTCCGCGTCTGCTGGGAGGACGACAACAACAACATCCGCGTCCAGCGCGGCTGGCGCGTCCAGAACAACAACGCGATCGGGCCCTATAAGGGCGGCATCCGCTTCCACCCGTCCGTCAACGAATCGATCCTCAAGTTCCTCGCCTTCGAGCAGACCTTCAAGAACGCGCTCACCGGGCTGCCGATGGGCGGCGGCAAGGGCGGCGCGAACTTCAATCCCAAAGGCAAGAGCGTCAACGAGATCATGCGCTTCTGCCAGAGCTTCATGACCGAGCTCTACCGCCACATCGGCGCCGACGTGGACGTTCCGGCCGGCGACATCGGCGTAGGCGCCCGCGAGATCGGCTATATGTTCGGCCAGTACAAGCGCATCACCGGCAGCTGGGAGGGCGTGCTCACCGGCAAGGGCCTCGAATATGGCGGCTCGCTGATCCGCACCGAGGCGACCGGCTACGGGGCGGTCTATTTCCTCGAGAACATGCTGAAGACGCGCGGCCAGAACCTGCACGGTAAGCGGGCGGTGATCTCCGGCTCCGGCAACGTCGCCACCCACGCGGCCGAGAAGGTGGTCCAGCTCGGCGGCAAGGTGCTGACGCTGTCGGACAGCGAAGGCTTCGTCCACGACCCCGAAGGCATCACCCAGGAGAAGATCGACTGGGTCAAGGCGCACAAGACCAAGCGGCGCGGGCGCATCTCCGAATATGCCGACGCGTTCAAGGGCGCGACCTTCCATGCCGGTGAGCGGCCGTGGGGCGTCGAGTGCGACGTCGCGCTTCCCTGCGCGACCCAGAACGAACTGCTCGGCGAGGATGCGCGAACGCTCGTCGCCAACGGCTGCATCGCCGTCTCGGAAGGGGCCAACATGCCGACCGACCTCGAAGGCGTGCACGTCTTCAAGGACGCGATGATCCTGTTTGCGCCCGGCAAGGCCGCCAACGCCGGCGGGGTCGCCGTTTCTGGCCTAGAGATGAGCCAGAACAGCGCCCGGATCAGCTGGAAGGAGGAGGAGCTTCAGCGCCTGCTCCGCGACATCATGGACGGCATCCACGAGAGCTGCCTCGCTTACGGCCGCGTCAGCGACGACTATGTCGACTATGTGAAGGGCGCCAATATCGCCGGGTTCAAGAAAGTCGCCGACGCGATGCTGGCCTTCGGGGTCGTCTGACCGCGCTGAACCGCCGCCTGCTCCCGCGGCTGCACGATCATCTTCTGCTGCTTGCGTTTGCCGGCTGTCATCGGCATCCTATTCTTACCGGATGGAAGATCGCGCGGCGATTCTTCTAGACGTTCGGGCCCAGTCGGAGGAGGAGGATTGTGGCCAATCCCAAGGATTACATTCTGAAGCTGCATCCGGCGAAACGACCGCCGCAGCAGACGCTGCCGGAGAAGGTCGTCGCGGACATCGCCTGGTACAATGCGAACCGGGCAAGCCGCCGTCGCTTCAATCCCGTCGCCGGGATCGAGGGGGCGGTGATACACGCGACCGCCGGCGGCACGTCCGGCGGCTGCCTCAGCTGGTGGAAGGATCCCCGCGGCCACGCCTCCGCACACTGGGTCGTGCCCGGCGAGATCGAGGCCGAGCACGGCAAGTCCGTGATCGCCTGCGTCTACGAGGCGCTTGCCGCCTGGCACGTGCGCAACGACAAGGGCAGCTCTCGCGTCAACGGCGGCAAGAAGCTGATCAACCACTGGACGCTCGGCATCGAGATCGTGAACACCCAAAGGCCCGGGGACACCTATTCGGATTGGCAAGTGGAAACGACGGCACGGATCATCCGCTACTGCTGGGCGAAATATCCGAACTTCAAGTGGGTCTTCTCCCACGCCGCGGTCGATCCCAGCCGCCGCAGCGATCCGGGCACCGCCTTTCCTTGGGATAGGTTCGTGAAGCTCGTGCAGCAGGGCGCGGCCGATGCGGCGCCGCTCGAGATCCCCGCCGTCCCGGCGGGCTTGCACGATGGAGTGCCTTGCGGCATCCGCGGGTGAGGCGCAGCGCTTGAGGCCGCTGGCTGCGGTTTGGCCCGCGCGGCAACCCGCCGCGCACCGCCTCGCGGCGCGCGGCG
>JALYHK010000314.1 GCA_030776605.1 Pseudomonadota bacterium | reverse complement strand
TGCCATCTCAAGAGGCGTACAGCCGGGGAGGGCGGCGCTTTCGCGGGCGTGGCGTTGGGGGTAGAGGCAAGGGCATGAGCTATGCGCCGCCGGCCGCCGAACAGGCTTTCGTCCTCGAGCATGTCGTCCGGCTCGGCGAGCTTTCCGGTCACAACGCCTTTGCCGAGGCGACCCCGGACCTCGTCGCCGCGATCGCAGACGGCGCCGGCGCCTTCGCCTCCGGCGCCTTCGCGCCGCTCAACCGGCTCGGCGATCAGACCGGCGCGAAATGGTCGCCCGAAGGCGTCGTGATGCCGCCCGGCTTCCGCGAGGCCTATCGCGCTTATGTGGAGGGCGGCTGGGGCACGCTGTCGGGGCCGCCCGAGTTCGGCGGCCAAGGACTGCCGCTCGCCCTCGCCACTGTGGTGCTGGAGGACCTCGGATCGGCCAACATGGCCTTCTCGCTCGCGCCGATGCTGACCGCCGGCGCGGTCGAGGCGCTCGTCCGCCACGGCTCGGACGAGCTGAAGGCCCGCTACCTGCCGAAGCTCGTCTCCGGCGAATGGGCGGGGACGATGAACCTCACCGAGCCGCAGGCGGGATCGGACGTCGGCGCGCTGAAGACGCGGGCCGAGCCGGGCGCGGACGGCGCCTGGCTGGTCTCGGGGCAGAAGATCTTCATCACCTACGGCGAGCACGACCTCACGGAGAACATCGTCCACCTCGTCCTCGCCCGCACGCCGGGCGCCCCGGCGGGGACCAGGGGCATTTCGCTGTTCCTGGTGCCCAAGATCCTCCCGGACGGCAGCCGCAACGACCTTCGCTGCGTCTCGATCGAGCACAAGCTCGGCATCCACGCCTCGCCGACCTGCGTCATGTCCTACGGGGATGAGGGGCGCTGCCTCGGCTGGCTGATCGGCGGGGAGACGGAGGGCATGCGGGCGATGTTCACGATGATGAACAACGCCCGGCTCAACGTCGGCCTCCAGGGCGTCTCTACCGCCGAGGCGGCGACGCAGGCCGCGGTCCGTTACGCCCGCCAGCGGGTGCAGGGGAGCCGCGGCGGGCGCCCCGCCGCGATCGTCGAGCATCCCGACGTGCGGCGGATGCTGCTGAGGATGGCGGCGCTCACCCAAGGCGCTCGCGCCCTTGCCTACTACACCGCCGGGCAGACCGACCGCGCCAGCCTCGGCGATGAGGCGGCCAAGGCGCGGGCTGACCTGCTGACGCCGCTGGTCAAGGCCTACGGCACCGACGCCGGCGTCGAGGCGGCGAGCCTGTACGTCCAGGTCCACGGCGGCATGGGCTATATCGAGGAGACGGGAGTCGCCCAGCTCTACCGCGACGCGCGGATCGCGCCGATCTACGAAGGCACGAACGGCATCCAGGCGGCGGACCTCGTCATGCGCAAGATCGGTCTGGAGGAGGGCGCGGTGCTGGCCACGCTGCTCGCTGAGATCAGAACGGACGGGGCCGGCGAGGAAGCGCTGCTCCAGCTCGCCGGCGACTGCGCGGCGGCCGCCGGGTTCCTGGTCGGCGCCGATGCCGACGACCGGCTGGCGGGCTCCTATCCCTTCCTGACGATGCTGGCGGTCGCGGTGGCGGGATGGCTGATGCAGCGGCAGCTCGGCGCGCTCCCGCCAGACGACGGCTCGGCCTTTGCGCGGGCGAAGCGCGCCGCCTGCCGCTTCCATCTGGACCGGCTGGTCCCGGAGGCGCGCGGCCTGTTCGCCGCCGCGACCGGCGGCGCGGCGCTGCTCTATTCCATCGCCGAGGAGGATCTTGCGCCGGCCTGACCGGCGGGAACCCAACCGCGCCCGCAACGGTTGCCCCGCCGGGGGGCGAAAAACGGGAGAATTTCTATGCGTCTCGGAATCAGCCTCGGCGGCCTCATCCTGCTCATCCTCATCATCTGGCTGCTGTTCGGCTGATCGTCGCGCCTCTTAGATTCTCTTGGCGAGGCTGTGCTGGCGCTGACCGACCGCGCGGTAGACGCGCGGCCCCAGGTCGAGCCGGAACGCGCCCATCTTTTCGCTTTCGCGGCCGAGTTCGCGTCCGATGACGTAGGATTTCGAAGTCTGGCCGGTGCGGCCCTGCCCCCAGTCGTAGACGGCGTTTACGCCCAGGACCGGGACGAACAGCAGCTGGTCGTTCACCTTGAGGGCGCGCATCTCCTCGCGCGCCAAGGTCACCGTACCCTGCACGAGGCCGCGCTCGCCGGGCGGCAACTCCCCGATCATGTGGGTGCGGCGGCCTTCGCCGCGGGTTTTGAAGAAGGCGCCGATCTCCTTGTCCTGCTCGCGTCCGGCATTGAACAGCCGCGCGTTGACGCGGATGTTGCGGGCGGCGCTCTTGCCGGTGTTGCGGATCACCATCTCGAACTCGACCCAGGCTTCGGTCTCGGTCGAGGCCGCCCGTTCGGCCCTCACCTCGATTTCGAGCCAGGGGCGAGGGATCGGCTCCGGCCGCGGGCTGGCCGCCGCGGCGTCTGCCTCTG
>JALYHK010000313.1 GCA_030776605.1 Pseudomonadota bacterium | reverse complement strand
CGCTACGACTGGCGGCTGGTCAACGTCCGCGACATCCACCTGAGCGGCGCCCTCGGCCCCCTCGACCGCCCCGGCAACGACCGCAGGACGCTCACCACCTTCGCCGTGGTCGGGCTGCTGATCCTGGCGATGGCGGCGATCAACTTCGTCAACCTGGCGACGGCGCGGGCGAGCCAGCGCGCGCGCGAGGTGGCGCTGCGGAAGGTGGTCGGCGCGACCCGCCGTCAGCTCGTCCTCCAGTTCCTGGCGGAATCGGCGGTGGTGACCGGAATAGCGGTGGCGCTGGCGCTGGTGATGGCCGAGCTGGCGCTGCCGTGGCTCGCCGCCTTCCTCGACCTCGAGCTCGAGCTGCGCTGGTTCGGCGCGGAGGGGGTGCTGCTCCCCGCCCTCGGCCTCTGGGCGGTGGTGGCGTTGGCGGGCGGTCTCTATCCCGCCTTCTACCTGTCGCGCTACCGGCCCGCCGAAGTGCTCAAGGCGAACAAGTCGACCGCCGAGCCGCTCGGCACCGGGCGGCTGCGCACCATCCTCGTCGTCGCCCAGTTCGCGGTCTCGATCGCGCTGATCGTCTGCACCCTCGTCGTCTACGCCCAGACCCGCTTCGCCCAGACCACCGACCTCGGCTTCGACCACCAGGGGCTGATCCAGGTGGCGAACGTCAACCGCGCGGCGGTGATCCCGCAGACAGAGACGCTGATGCGCCAGGTGGGCCGCATAGACGGAGTGGAGGCGGTCGCCGGCACCAACATCGCGGTCGCCTCGGACCAGCGGCTCACGACCAATGTCCAGGTGCCGGGGCGGCCGGAGCCCGAGCTGCTCGGCTTCTACAGCGTCTCGCCCGAATTCTTCGACACGATGGGGCTGCGCCTCGTCGCAGGGCGCCCGCTGTCGCGCGCCTTCGCCCAGGACGACGCCTCGGTCCCGCTCGACCCGGAGGAGGCCTTCCTCGCCGGCCAGCGGGCGGTCACGGCGCGCGGCGCCAACATCGTCGTCAACGAGACGGCGGCGCGCCGGATGGGCTTCGCGGCACCGGCCGAGGCGGTGGGCAGGCAGGTGGCGGTGGCGATGTTCGGGCCGGACGAGCCGCCGGTGCCCTCGACCATCGTCGGGGTGGTCGGCGACAGCCGTTTCCGCTCGTTGCGCGAGCCGATCGAGCCGCAGATCTTCTTCGACCGGCGCGTCTACAACAATCTCGTCGTGCGCTACCGAGCGTCGAACCCCGAGGAGGTGCGACGGCGGATCGAAGGCGTGTGGCGGCAGCTCGCGCCCGAGGTGCCGTTCGACGCCGCTTTCGCCGACGACCAGCTCGCCCGGCTCTACGCCCGCGACGCGGCGCGGGGGACGACGTTCGCGGGCTTCGCACTGCTCGCGGTGGCGATCGCCTGCCTCGGCCTGTTCGGCCTCGCCGCGTTCACCGCTCAGCGGCGGACGAAGGAGATCGGCATCCGCAAGGTATTCGGCGCCCGCTCGCGCGACATCGTGCGGCTGCTCGCCTGGCAATTCTCCAAGCCGGTGATCCTCGCCAACCTAATCGCCTGGCCCGTCGCCTGGTGGGTGATGCGGCAGTGGCTGAACGGCTTCGACGCGCGGATCGCGCTCGGCCCGGCGCCGTTCCTGATCGCCGGCGCCCTCGCCCTCGCCATCGCCCTCGGCACCGTCGCCGGCCACGCCCTCAGGGTGTCGCGCACCAGCCCGGTCGAAGCGCTGCGCTACGAGTAGGCAGCGGTCGACCCGGGCCCACGGTGGCGGAACGGTCCCGCCCGCATCGGGTTGAGCCGGCGAGACAAAGCGGAGGCCGGATTTGCGAATCATGCTTATCGGAGCGACCGGCTTTATCGGGTCGGCCGTCGCCGCGCGTCTCGCCCGCGACGGCCATGAACTGGCCGCCACCGCGCGCGCGATCGGGCCGGATGCGCGGCGGCTGCCGGTCTCACGCTGGATCCAGATCGACCTGCGCCAGGTGCGCGGTGCGGAGGACTGGCTGCAGCACCTCGAGGGGATCGAGGCGGTGGTGAACTGCGCCGGGGCGCTGCAGGACAGCCCCCGGGACTCGACCGCCGCCGTCCACCGCGATGCCCCCGCCGCGCTGTGGCAGGCCTGCGATACGGCGGGCGTGCGGCGCGTCGTCCAAGTCTCCGCGATCGGCGTCGACCCAGGTGGACCCACCCGCTTCTCGCGCACCAAGTGGGAAGGAGATGCGGCGCTCGAAGCAAGCGGGCTCGACTGGGCGATCCTTCGGCCGTCGGTGGTCGTCGGGCGGCAGGCATATGGCGGGAGCGCGCTGTTCCGCGGCCTGGCGGCGCTGCCGGTGCTGCCGGGGATTCCCGAGGCAGGGCCGCTCGACGTCGTCCAGCTCGACGACGTCTCCGAGACGGTGGCGCGGCTGCTCCGGCCAGGGGCGCCGTCGCAGGTCGCGCTCGAGCTGGCCGGGCCGGACCGCCTCGCCTTCGAGGAGGTCGTCGCCGCCTATCGGCGCTGGCTCGGCT
>JALYHK010000312.1 GCA_030776605.1 Pseudomonadota bacterium | reverse complement strand
CGCGCGCTTCCTCCCGCGCGTCCCAGGCCATCACCTCCGCGCCGCTCGCGACCAGCGCCTCGAGCGCGGCCCGGCCGGAGCGGGCGAGGCCGAGCACGGCATATTTGCGGCCGACGAAGGCGGGGCTGGTGATCATGGCAGCCTCATGCTCCCGCGAAAGCGGGAGCACGGATCCTGCGCCATGGCTGGAGCCCCGCCTCCGCGGCGGTGCGGCGACGGTGCTGGCAGACCCATCCCCTTCACCGCAGCTTCAGCGTCGAAAGGCCGGCGAGGGCGAGGACGAAGCTGATGATCCAGAAGCGGATCACGACGGTGGGCTCGGACCAGCCGAGCTGCTCGAAATGATGGTGGATCGGCGCCATCCGGAACACGCGCCTGCCGGTGCGCTTGTAGAAGAAGACCTGGATGATCACCGACAGCGCCTCGACGACAAACAGTCCGCCGACGATCGCCAGCACGATCTCGTGCTGGGTCGCCACCGCGATGGCGCCGAGCGCGCCGCCGAGGGCGAGGCTGCCGGTGTCGCCCATGAACACCGCCGCGGGCGGCGCATTGAACCACAGGAAGGCGAGCCCTGCGCCGACGATCGCGGAGCAGAGCACCGTTAGGTCTCCCGCGCCGCGTACGAAGGGGATGCCTAGATAATCCGAATAGACGGCGTGGCCGACGAGGTATGAGATCAGCAGGAATGCCATGCTGGCGATGATCACCGGCATGGTGGCGAGTCCGTCGAGGCCGTCGGTGAGGTTGACCGCGTTGCCGGCGCCGACGACCACCACCGATGCGAAGACGATGTAGAACCAGCCGAGATCGATCACCGGCCCGTTGTAGAAGGGGATGTAGAGCTGCGTGCCGGCGTTCCAGGTGATGATCGCGCAGCCGACGCCGGCGACGACGAACTCAGCGAGGAGCCGCGTCCTCACCGACACCCCCTTGTGGCTGCGCTGCGACACCTTGTCATAGTCGTCGAGGAATCCGATCAGGCCGAAGCCTACCGTGATGAACAGGCACGCCCAGAGATACCGGTTCGAGAAGTCCATCCACAGCAGCATTGAGATGGTGAGCGAGGTGAGGATCATCAGTCCGCCCATCGTCGGCGTGCCGCGCTTGGCGAGATGCGACTGCGGGCCGTCGACGCGGATCGGCTGGCCTTTGCCCTGACGGACGCGCAGCCAGCCGATGAATTTCGGGCCGATCATCAAGCCGATGATCAGCGCCGTGGCGGTCGCGGCGCCGGCGCGAAAGGTGATGTAGCGGAAGACGTTGAGGAGGCCGGGATAGCCGAGCTGCTCTGCAATCCACAAAAACATCAGTTCTTCCCGCTTGCCAGCGCCTCGACGAGGGCGGCAAGTCCGACGGAATTGGATCCCTTGACGAGGACCGCGTCACCGGGCGCGAGCGCCTCGCGGACGAGATCGGCCGCCGCGGCCGCATCGCCGACATGCGACATTTTCACCGTCGGGCCAAGGGCTTTTGCAAGAGCCTCCATCTCCTCGCCGACCAGCACCGCATAGTCTACCCGCGCCTCCTCGACCGGCCGCGCCAGGCCGGCATGGAAAGCCTCGCTCTGGTCGCCCAGCTCCTTCATCGCGCCGAGCACCGCGATCCGCCGCCCGGCCACCTGCTCCTCGGCGAAGGTGGCGAGCGTCGCCGCCATCGAGCCGGGATTGGCGTTGTAGCTCTCGTCGATCAGCAGCGCCTCGCCTCCGTTCGCCGGGATGGTGCGGCGCGCGCCGCGGCCCTCGATCCCCGGCAGGTCGGCGAGGGCGAGGCCGGCGGCGGCAAGGTCGCCCCCGACCGCCTCGACCGCGCCAAGCACGGCGAGGGAATTGGACACCCAGTGCCGCCCCGGCTGGGACACCGTATAGCTGAGATGCGCCTCGCCGAGCGCCGCGGTGACCATCGTCCCCCCGCCGGGCGCGCGGATCGCATAGACGGCGCGCACGTCCGCGCCCTCGCCGAGGCCGAAGGTGAGGATGCGCGCCGCATGCGGCTCTGCCGCGGCGATCAGCCGCTCGCGGTGCGGGCTGTCGAACGGCACCAGCGCGGTGCCGCCCTCCTCGAACCCCTGGAAGATCTCGCCCTTGGCGTCGGCGATCTCCTCCTCGCTCGCGAAGAATTCGCGATGCGCCGAGGCGATTGCGGTGATGATCGCGACGTGCGGGCGGACCAGCCGGGTCAGCGCGGCGAGCTCGCCGGCGTGGTTCATCCCCATCTCGAATACCCCGAAACGCGCCTCGCGCGGCATCCGCGCGAGCGACAGCGGCACGCCGGTATGATTGTTGTAGCTCTTGACCGAGCGGTGCGCGCCGCCGGGCGCGGCGCGGTCGAGGGCGGCGTAGAGCGCCTCCTTGGTGCCGGTCTTGCCGACCGAGCCGGTGACGCCGATCACCTTAGCCCCGGTGCGGGCGCGGGCGGCGCGGCCGAGGTCATCGAGGGCCGCGAGGGTGTCGGCGGCGAGGACGTGCGGGCCCTCGACCGGCTCGGCCA
>JALYHK010000311.1 GCA_030776605.1 Pseudomonadota bacterium | reverse complement strand
ATGCCCGCGCCGACGCCGGCCGCGGCGTCGTCCCGCCGGTCTACATCCTCGACAAGGCGATGGCGCAGACGCAGGCGCTGCATGAAGGCTCGGCGCGCGAGCATTCACTGGTCGGGTCGCTGGTCCGCCGCGCCCGCGAGAAGAACATTCCGGGTGACTGGGAGACCAGCGCCGCGGCGATCGTCGAGGGCCGGATCTTTCCCGCGCTCGACCGCCAGATGGCGCTGCTCGCCGAGCTGCGCCGGGGCGCCGGCACCGCCGCCGGAGTGAGCCGGCTGCCGCAAGGCGAGGCCTTCTACGCCAATGCGCTTCGCTTCCACACCAGCACCGGCCTTTCGCCCGCCGAGGCGCACGCGATCGGCCTTCGCCAGGTGGCCGAGCTCTCCGCCGAAGCGGATCCGCTGCTGCGCGCGGAAGGGCTGACCCGCGGCAGCGTCGGCACACGGCTTACCGCGCTGGGCGAGCAGGAGCGCTGGCTCTACCCCAATACCGACGCGGGGCGGCAGCAGCTGATGGCGGACCTCCGCCGCCAGATGGAGGCCGTCCGCGCCCGCATGCCGGAAGTGTTCGCCACCATGCCGCGCTCTCCGATGGAGGTCCGCCGCGTGCCGCCCGCCATCGAGCTCGGCGCGCCCCGCGGCTACGCGCAGGGGCCGAGCCTCGACGGCTCCCGCCCCGGCGCCTATTACATCAACCTCGTCGACACCCGCATCTGGCCGAAATGGGCGCTGCCGACGCTCACCTATCACGAGTCGATTCCCGGTCACTTGTGGCAGGGCTCGATCGTCATCGAGAACGAGGCGGTCCCGCTCCTCCACCGCAACATCGGCATCCCCGCTTACGGCGAGGGCTGGGCGCTCTACGCCGAGCAGCTCGCCGATGAGATCGGCATGTACCGCGACTTCCCGCAGGGGCGGATCGGCATGCTCCAGTCGTTCCTGTACCGGGCGGCCCGGATCGTCGTCGACACCGGCATCCACGCGATGGGCTGGAGCCGCGACCGGGCGATCGCCTATTTCGCCGAGAACGTCGGCCTCAACAGGCTCGCCGCCGAGAATGAGATCGACCGCTACATCGTCTGGCCCGGCCAGGCGGCCAGCTACAAGATCGGCCACAACGAGTTCGTCCGTCTGCGCGACGAGGCGCGGCAGCGGCTGGGGGGGCGGTTCGACATCAAGGGATTCCACGACGCCGTGCTCCTCAACGGCGACATGCCGCTCGAAGTGCTCGCCACCGTCGTCGCCGACTGGACGCGGAGCCGCCTCGCCGGCTGAATCCGCCGCAGCGCGGAATAGAGTTGCATAACTATGCACATAACTGCATAGGCCGCAGCCATGTACGACGCGGCGATCCTCGGCGCCTCCGGCTATGTGGGAGCGGAGCTGCTTCGGCTGCTCGTGTCGCACCCGCATATCCATGCACGGCGGCTGTTCGGCGACAGTCAGGCGGGGCAGGCGATCGCGGCGGTGCATCCGCATCTCGCGCCGGCCTATCCTGAGGCGAGCGTCGAGCGCTTCGCGCCCGAGGCGCTCGACGGCGCCGACATCGTCTTCGCGGCGCTGCCCCACGGCGAGTCGCAGAAGATCGCCCCCGAAATCCTCGCGCGCGAAATCCCTTTCGTCGATCTGGGCGCCGATTTCCGGCTCGACGACCCCGCCCACTACGAGCACTGGTACGGCGAGCCGCACCGGGCGCCGGGGCTGCTCGCCCGCTTCGCCTACGGCATACCCGAGCTCCACCGCGAGCGCATCGCTTCGGCCAAGGCGGTGGCGGCGGCGGGCTGCTACCCGACCGCCGCCATCCTCGCGCTGAAGCCGCTGATCGAGCTGATAAAGCCGGACGGCGTCGTCGTCGACGCGGCCTCGGGCGTCAGCGGCGCGGGCAAGGCGCTGAAGGAGGAGTCGCATTTCAACACGGTCGACGAGAATTTCACCGCCTACGGCCTCCTTTCCCACCGCCACACCGCCGAGATGGAGATGGCGCTCGGCGGGCCCCTGCTGTTCACGCCGCACCTCGCGCCGATGAACCGCGGCATCCTCGCCACCTGCTACGCGACGGCCAAGGGCCCCTGCGACCCGCTCGAGGCGCTGCGCGAGGCCTATGCCGGCGAGCCCTTCGTTCAGGTCTCGGAGCGGCCACCCTCGACCAAATGGACGCTCGGCTCCAACGCGGTCCACCTCACCGCCCGCTACGACCCCCGCACGGAGCGCGTGCTGGCGATCGCCGCGCTCGACAATCTGGTGAAGGGCGCGGCCGGACAGATGCTCCAGTGCGCGAATTTGATGCTCGGCCTCGACGAGACCGCGGGACTGCCGCGGGCGGGGGTGTGGCCGTGAGCGTCACCGCGGCGGAGGGGTTCGTCGCCGCCGGCTGCCACGCCGGCGTCAAGCGGCGCCGCTACGACATGGCGCTGCTCGCGACCGACGACGGCGCGCCCGTCGCCGCCGCCGCCGTGTTCACGCAGAACCGCTTCGTCGCGCCCCCGGTGACGG
>JALYHK010000310.1 GCA_030776605.1 Pseudomonadota bacterium | reverse complement strand
CAGCTGCCCAGCGCTGGTGCTCAACGCCGATTACACGCCGCTCAGCTACTATCCGCTGAGCCTGTGGCCGTGGCAGACGGCGGTCAAGGCCGTGTTCCTCGAGCGGGTGGACATCGTCGCCAACTACGAGCGCGAGGTGCACAGCCCGACGCGCGCGATGCACCTGCCTTCGGTGATCGCGCTGCGGCAATATGTCCGGCCGTCCGAATATCCGGCCTTCACGCGGTTCAACCTGTTTCTGCGCGACAGATTCGCCTGCCAATATTGCGGCGACATGCGCGAGCTGACGTTCGATCATGTCGTGCCGCGCGCCAAGGGCGGGCGCACGACCTGGGAAAACGTCGCCACCGCCTGCGCGCCGTGCAACCTCAAGAAGGGCGGCCGCACCCCGGCGGAAGCCCACATGCACCTCCACCGCCGGCCGATCCGGCCGACGAGCTGGCAGCTGCAGGAGCACGGCAAGAGCTTCCCGCCCAACTACCTCCACCAGACCTGGCGCGACTATCTCTATTGGGACGTCGAGCTGGACGCCTAAGGCCGGCGGGGGGGGGGGCGGGACTGGATTGCTTCGCTGCGCTCGCAGCGACGCGGTTGAGGCTCGACCCGCGCTAGCGGCGGAACCATCGCTCGCGGACGAACCAGGCGAGGACGCCGACTCCCACCGCGCCGCAGAAGGCCACCACGCCCCAGAAGGCCCAGGGCCGGTCGGCATAGGGTATGCCCTCCACATTCATCCCGAGCAGCCCGGTGATGAAGGTCAGCGGCAGGAAGATGAAGGCGACGATCGAGATCAGCAGCGAGCGCTGGTCGAGCTGCTCGGCGCGCAGGTCGGTGAGCTGCTCGTGGAGCAGCGCCGCCCGCTCGCGCACCGCCTCGAGCTCTTCCGCCATCCGCGCGAAGCGGTCGGCCGCCTCGCGGATGTGGAGCCGGTCGTCCTCGGCGAGCCAATCGAAGCCGAGTCCGGCGAGCTCGGTCAGCGCGTCTCGGTTCGGCGCGACGAAGCGGCGGTAGCCGATCGCCTCGGAGCGCACCTGGGCAATGGCGGTGCGCAGCCGGTAGAGGTTGCCCTCTTCGAGCTCGCTCTCGCGCGCGTCGAGCGCGTCCCCGAGCCCCGCCACCTGCGGATCGAGCTCACGGCTGATCTCGCGCGCGAAAGCGGCGACGAGGTCGCCCGGATCGAGGACCTGCCCGGCCTCCGCCTTGGCGATGACCGCCGCGGTGGCGCCGAGGCGGCGGCGGCTGAGGGAGGTGACGCGGTCGCGGCGGACCCAGAGGCGGATCGAGACGAGCCGGTCCGAATCCTGCGGATCGATGTCGCCGGGGCCGCGCAGGTTGACGATCGCTCCGTCCTCGATCTGGTCGCATCGCGGCCGCGTCTCGCGCGCGACCAGCGCGCCGGCGGCAATGTCGGGTATGTCCTGCCGGCTCTTGAGGAGCGAGAGGTCCTGCTCGTCGCGGCCTTCGAGATGCACCCAGAGGAAGCCGCTCCCCCGGTAGGCGGCCGCTTCCTCGATCGACAGCCGGCGCACCGCGCCGTTCTCGACCAGGAATGCGCCCTCCATCAGAGGTCCGCGATGAAGGCGCGCACCGCCGGAGCGACATCGTCGCGCGCGAGGGCGAGCGCGAGATTGGCGACGACGAACCCCTTGGCGTCGCCGCAGTCGTGGCGGTCGCCGTCGAAGGTGAGGCCATGGAAGGGCTGCTCGCCGATGAGCTCAGCCATGCCGTCGGTCAGCTGGATCTCGCCGCCGGCGCCTTCGCCGATGCGGCCGAGCACGTCCATGATCTCCGGCTGGAGGATATAGCGGCCGACCACCGCGAGCCGCGACGGCGCGGCCTCCGGCCCGGGCTTCTCGACCAGCCCCCTGACCTCGCTCAGCCGCCCCTCCTGCGCGCCCGGCGTGATGATGCCGTAGCTTGCGGTGCGTTCGCGCGGGACCTCCTGGGCGCAGACGATGTTGCCACCCACCTTCTGATAAGCGGCGACCATCTGGGCGAGGCAGCCGGGGCGGCCGACCATCAGATCGTCGGGCAGGAGCACCGCGAACGGCTCGTCGCCAACGATGTCACGCGCGCACCAGACGGCGTGGCCGAGCCCGAGCGGCTCCTGCTGGCGGACCGACACGATCGCGCCCGGCGGAAAGCGGCTGCTTTCGAGCGGCTCGAGCGACTTGCCCCGCGCCTTCATCGTCGCCTCGAGCTCGTAAGCGATGTCGAAATGATCCTCCAGCGCGTCCTTGCCGCGGCCCGTGACGAAGATCATCTGCTCGACCCCCGCCTCGCGCGCTTCGTCGACCGCATATTGGATGAGCGGCCGGTCGACGACGGTGAGCATCTCCTTGGGGATGGCCTTGGTGGCGGGGAGGAAGCGGGTGCCGAGGCCGGCGACGGGGAAGACTGCCTTGCGAACCGGTTTCATTCTTGCTCCTGAAAGGCGGAAGGCGCCGGCTATTGCGGCGGCAGGTCGAAGCGGTCCTCCTCGCGCTCCTCGGAGC
>JALYHK010000309.1 GCA_030776605.1 Pseudomonadota bacterium | reverse complement strand
GGCGCGCTCTAGGCGTTGGCGAGGCGGCGGTTGACGAGGTCGATGTAGTCGCGCCGCATCTGCATCGTGAGCGCGCCGACCTCGAAGCTCCACGGCCCCGCCTCGGCGACGGGCGTCACCTCGGCGGCGCTGCCGGTCAGGAAACATTGCTCGAAGCTCTCGAGCTCCTCCGGCCAGATCGCCCGCTCGACGACCTCGATGCCGCGCCGGCGCGCGAGCTCGATCACCGTCTGCCGCGTGATGCCGTTGAGGAAGCAGTCGGCCGTCGGCGTGTGCAGAGCCCCGTCGCGGACGAAGAAGGCGTTGGCGCCCGTCGCCTCGGCGACCTGGCCGCGCCAGTCGAACATCAAGGCGTCGTC
Organism: Pseudomonadota bacterium; assembly: GCA_030776605.1. Taxonomy (GTDB): domain Bacteria; phylum Pseudomonadota; class Alphaproteobacteria; order Sphingomonadales; family Sphingomonadaceae; genus Allosphingosinicella. The sequence continues at coordinate 2,137 of JALYHK010000309.1, read as the reverse complement.
ATAGCCCTTCGCCTGCGCCTGGTGCCGCGCGAGGGTGCAGATCATGTAGAGGCCGGCGGCCTTGCTCTCGGTCGGCGCCGTATAGGGCGCGGGGCGGCGCCAGGAGGAGATGTCGAGCCGCACGCCCTTCTGCGCCGCCTCGTCGCCGAAATAGGCGCCCCAAGGCCAGGCGGCGATGGCGAGATGGATCTTGGCGCGCTGGGCCGAGACGCCCATCTGCTCCGATCCCCGCCATGCGAGTGGCCGCATATAGGCGTCCTCGAGGTTGTTGGCGCGCAGCACCTTCCGGCAGGCCTCGTCGATCTCATCGACGCTCCACGGGATCTCGAAGTCGAGCAGATTGGCGCTGCGCTTCAGCCGCGCGCTGTGCTGCGACAGCTTGAACACCTCGCCACCGTAGGCGCGCTGCCCCTCGAAGACCGAGGAGGCGTAGTGGAGGGCGTGGGTCAGCACATGGACGTTGGCCTCGCGCCAGGGGACGAGCTGACCGTCGTACCAGATCCACCCGTCGCGGTCCTCGTAGCTGCGCTGGTCCTTCATCGGCTCCCCGTTCCTTTCGCCCAGCGGATAGGACCGGGGCCGGTGAGCGTCAACTTGAGGGGCCGCCGCCGCCCCGCCGCGCTTGCGCCGACATTTCCAGCTGCCGGCGCAGCCGCGGCACGGGCGCGATTCTCTTCTTCGGCGAGATCGGTTCTGGGCGGGTCTCGTCAGAATGTTCAGCAAGATCGTCTGGAACGGCGAAGGCGCGATCCTCGCGGCTCGAGATGTTTCAGGAGGGCGCTCGGTTTCAAGCCCACCCGCTTCGCGGCGACTACTTGGCGGCGATCCGAGACGTCTATCAGCAGAAATGACGTGGTTTCACGAATAGCTGATCTGCGATAGATTATTCGACGGACATTCGTCGATAGGGAGAATTCGCATGCCGCCACCTTATGACAGCGTCGTCAGCATCGGCGGCCAATCCTTCATGGACGGAGTCTGGCGGCTGCTCCGCCCCGCGCTTGAAGGCCTGACCAACCCGCTGCCCCTCGCTCTGCCCGGTTTCGCCAATGCGCAGATCCGGGTGAGGCAGATGATTCCGATCCTCCCAGGTTCGCCGCCGTCGACGGGCGCGCTGACGCTGGAGGCGCGGGTCGAGGTGACCGGGGAGGCGCTCCTCCAGATCGTCTCGGAAGCCGGCGGCGTCGACATCCTGCTGGGACCGCAGACGCTCGGCCTCGAGGATCTCGGCGGTTCGATCGCGCTGCCGGCGCAGAGCGGGACGCTCGGCAACATCAGCATCCCGAACGACATCCCGCCCGGAGGAATCACCCTCGGGCCGGGCACCGGCCAGGTGTCGCTGCCGGGTGGCACCGCCACCCTTGCGGCCGGCACGGCGACCGGCAGCATCGCCTTTCCGAACGAGCTTGCGATCCCCTCGATCCCGCTGCCGGCGATCGTGCCGGTGCCGGTCGACCTTACCAGTCTCGGTCCGCTGGTGCTGGAGGCCACTGTACCGCTGACGCTAGCGGGGCCGACCGCCGCGACCCGCTTCGGAATTCTGTTCACAACCGGCGACGCAGCGGTGCCGGCTGTCGGATGGCCGGCGGCGCTCGCCGCGAACCTCCAGGCGAAGCTGCAGGCGCGGATCAATGCATTAGTCGCCGAGCTCGGGCTTCCCACGGGCCTCCAGCCCGCAATCACAACGGCCGACGTGCAGAACCTGATTGCGCCCATACCCGGTCTCGTGGCCGCCGGTCTCGACGATGCGCTGAGCGGCCTCCTCGCCGAGAGCGGGCGGCTCGTCTTCCCGGCGGCGGGCCCCGGCGCCTCCTGCGACGCAACGGCGCTGCCGACGTCCGCCGACGCCGCGCTCGCCGTCGCCACGGACAATACATACGTGCTGCAGGTCGGCTTCAGCCGCACGGGCAGCAGCGATATCCCCGCTTTTCCCCCGGTCACGAGCCCGGTCGAATGCAATGTGGTGGTCGGCAACAGCTTTCTGCTCTCCCTGCTCTGCTGCCTGGTGGAACGGCTGCCGACGCTGGCGCTGCCGAACCCGGCGACGACGGGAACGGTGGATGTTTCCGGCAACGCACATACGCGCTGCTGCAATTTCACCGGGGCGACGGCGAATTTCGGGCTCATCGCCCTGCAG
>JALYHK010000308.1 GCA_030776605.1 Pseudomonadota bacterium | reverse complement strand
GCTATGCCCGGCGTTCCGGGCGCCGCCAGCGGGTCGGCGCGATGCGACGGCGCGGTGTTGCTGCTCCCGCTCGCCAGCCCCTCGGGCATGGAGGCCGTTCACATCCGTCTGGCGGCGGACGGCCGGTGGCGCGCCGACCTCCTCGTGCGCCCGGCCGATGAGACCGCCCGCGCCGCGCTCGCCGCGGCGGGGTTCCGGCCGTCGCGCGGCGGCTATTCGCTCCGCTTCGAAGGCGCGCTCTGAGCGATACGCGCCGCGATCCAGGCGCAGACGATCAGCTGCAGGGTGTGGAAGATCATCACCGGCAGGATCACCAGCCCCGCCGCCGCGCCTGGAAAGAGGATGCGCGCCATCGGCGCCCCGCTCGCCAGCGACTTCACCGAGCCGCAAAAGAGGATCGCGCTGCGGCTGTCGGAGGCGAAGCCGCCGAAGCGTCCGATCGCCCAGGTGGCGGCGAGGACCAGTGTCAGAAGCAGCAGCAAGAGGCCTGCCAGCACCAGCGTCTCGGCTGGCGCCATCCGTGTCCAGACGCCCTCGACCGTAGCGGCCGAAAAGGCGCCGTAGACGGCGAGCAGGATCGTCCCCTTGTCGACGATCCGGGTGAGCGCCGGCCGCGCCGCCACCGCGCCGATCAGCAGCGGCCGCAGCGCGTGGCCGAGCAGGAAGGGCAGCAGGAGAAGCAGCACGATCTTGCCGATCCCCGCGGGCGAGATCGCCGCGCCCTGCGCCTCCAGCATCAGCGCCACCAGCAGCGGCGTGGCGACCACGCCGGCGAGGTTCGAGAAGGCCGCGGCGGCGACCGCGCCCGCCACATTCCCGCCGGCGATCGCGGTGTAGGCGATCGAGCTCTGGACGGTGGAGGGCAGCGCGCAGAGGAACAACAGCCCGGTCCAGAGGCCGGGGGAGAGGAGGCTCGGCAGGGCCGCGGCCAGGGCGAGGCCGAGCGCCGGAAACACCAGGAAGGTCGAGCCGAGGATCGCCGCGTGAAGCCGCCAGTCGGTCAGGCCGGCGCGCAGCGCGTCGGGGGGGAGGCGCGCGCCGTGAATCAGGAACAGGGTGAAGATCGCCGCCCAAGTGAGCCAGTCCACCGCGGAGGCGAGGGTGCCGCGGACCGGGAGCAGCACCCCGAGCGCGAGCGCAGCGAGCAGCCACAGGATGAAGCGGTCCGGGAGCAGCCGGTTCAGCATTGCCCCGGGCTAGTCGATCGGCGCCCGCCCCTCCAGCCGCCGCAGCACCGGGTTCAGGCGACGCGGCTCGTCCATATGCCGTCGAGCCGCCGCACGAAGTCGGAGAGGCGCGCCGGCTCGCCGACCAGATAGCCCTGGATCATGTCGCAGTTCATCTGCCGCAGCTGCGCGAGCACCTCTTCCGATTCGACGCCTTCGGCGACGACGGTGAGGCCGAGCGCGTGCGCGAGCTTGACGGTGGAATCGACCACCGCCGCGTCGCTGCGGCTGGTCGAGATCAGCTGGACGAAGCTGCGGTCGATCTTGAGCTCGGTCGCTGGCAGCGTCTTGAGGTAGCTCAGCGTCGATTGGCCGGTGCCGTAATCGTCGATCGAAATGTGGACGCCGAGCTTCCGGAGGCTGTTTAGCTCGTCGATCCCGGCCGTGCCGGCGAGCGCCGCCGATTCGGTGATCTCGAGCGTCAGCCGGGCGGCCTCCATGCCGTAGTGCGAGAGCAGGGCGGCGATCGGCTCGATCAGCCGGTTGCGGCCGATCATCCGCGCCGAGATGTTGACCGCGACGCTCAGCGCCGGATCGAGCCGGGCGAAATCGCGGATCGCGCTCTCGAGGACGTGCAGGGTGAGCTTTTCGATCCGGCCATTGTCTTCCAGCGTCGGAATGAACTGATCGGGCCGGATATCGCCGCGGAGCGGGTGCGACCAGCGCACCAGCGCCTCCGCGCCGCACACCTTGCCGCTCCTGAGGTCGAACTTCGGCTGGTAGGCCACCCAGACGTCGTTGCCGTCGATCGCGCGGTCGAGCTCGTTGAGCAGCGACAGCCGCCAGCCGGCATCGTCGTCGTCGTCCGCCTCGAAGCGCTCCCAGTTGAGGCCGCGGCGCTCGGCGCGGCTGGCAGCCGCCATCGCCGCGGCGACCGCCGCCTCGGTGTCGAGGGCCGGGTCGTCGCTGATGCCGACGGCGATGGTGACGTCGACGGCGCGGCCGCCGAGCGAGATACCGCTCGCGAGCAGCGCGTGGAGGCCCTCGATCGTGTCGGTGGTCGCCGCCAGCGGCCGGGTCGTGCGCCAGGCGAAGCTGTGATCGTCGACCTGGAAGACGGGCGACTCCGCCGCGGCGAGTGACAGCCGGTCGCACACCTTGCGCATCAGCTCGCCCTGGGCCTCGGGGCCGAGCAGCGCCGCCGTTTCGTCGTGGTTGCGCAGCCGCACCGCGACGGTGATCGCCGCGTCCGCCGAGGAGATGCACATGGCGGTGAGGTTCGGCAGATGGGAGACGGGCGCCCGGGTGATCCGGCCGAGCGAGGCGGCGGTGATCC
>JALYHK010000307.1 GCA_030776605.1 Pseudomonadota bacterium | reverse complement strand
CGTTCTCTCACACCGAGGCGCAGGCTAACCGCGCGCCCGGCTCGCCAGCCAATCGCGCGCTAGCTTCAGAAACCAGGCGGTCGTAAAATGTGGGGGTGGTGGGCAGGGCTGGATTCGAACCAGCGTAGGGCGAAGCCCGGCAGATTTACAGTCTGCTGCCTTTAACCACTCGGCCACCTGTCCGTGGGGAGCCGCCTAGATAGGAAGGCGGCCCCCATGGCGAAAGGGGCGGCGGCTGTCAACGCGGCCCTCGGCTTGCCCGCGCCCGCGCCGCCGCCTAGAGGGTCGCCGCACTTCCGGAGACCTGCCGATGCGCCTTCCCGCCTTCCTCGCCGCCCTCGCTCTCGCCGCCCCCGCCGCCGCGCAGCCGCTGGACCGGACGGTGATCAACCGCATCCTCGACGAGGGGCTCAATCGCAGCGAGGTGATGGAGACGGCGGCCCATCTCACCGACCGGATCGGCGGGCGGCTGACCAATTCGCCGCAGATGCGCGAGGCCGAGCGCTGGACCCAGCAGCGCTTCCGCGACTGGGGCCTGTCCAACGTGCGCGCCGAAGGGTTCGAATTCGGCCGCGGCTGGTCGATCGCCGCCTCGCGGGCGCGGATGACGGCGCCGCGACTGCTCGATCTGCGCGTCATTCCGGTCGCCTGGACTCCGCCGACGGACGGCACGATCAGCGCCGGAATCCTCGTCGCGCCGATCGACGAGGCCGAGGATTTCGCCCGCTGGCGCGGGCGGCTGCGCGGCCGGATCGTGCTGGTGACGCGCCCCAACAGCGGCTCCGAGCCGGGCGAAGCGCCGTTCCGGCGCCTCACCGACGAGGAGCTGCGCGCCGCCAACAGCTTCCGCCAACCGACCTACTCTCCGGCCGAAATCGAGCGCCAGCTGCGCGACGCCGACTTCGCCGAGCGCCTCGATGCCTTCCTCGCCGACGAGGGCGCCCTCGCCTGGGTGCGCATGTCCTACCGCGACGGCGGCCTCGTCCACGGCACCGGCTACGCCTATCGGGTCGGCCGCACGCCGCGGCTGCCGGGGTTCGAGATGGCGGCGGAGGACTATCGCCGCCTCGCCCGCCTCGCGCTGACCAACGCGCCGCCGACGCTTGAGCTGATCAGCGACGTCCGCTTCCACGACGAGGACGTGAACGCCTACAACATTCTCGCCGACATCCCCGGCACCGGCGGCACGGGGGAATATGTCATGGCCGGCGCCCATCTCGACAGCTGGGTGGCCGCCGACGGGGCGCAGGACAATGCCGCCGGCAGCGCGGTGGTGATGGAGGCGGCGCGCATCCTGCGCCGGCTCGGCGTGCGCCCGCGGCGGACGATCCGCTTCGCCTTGTGGAGCGGCGAGGAGCAAGGTATCCTCGGCTCGCTCGCCTATGTCGAGCGCCACCTAGCCACCCGTCCGCCGGTCACCGACCCCGCCCACGCCCACCTTCCGCCGAACCGCACCTGGCGCCACCGCTGGCCGATCACGCCCCGCCCCGGCCACCGTGACCTCGTCGCTTATTTCAACATCGACAACGGCTCGGGCCGAATCCGCGGCATCCATGCCGAAGGCAATGTCGCGGTGGTCCCGATTTTCCAGGAATGGCTCGCGCCGTTCGCGAGCATGGGCGCGACCACGGTCGCGATCCGGCCGACCGGCGGCACCGATCATGTCTACATGCAGGCGGTCGGCATCCCCGCATATCAGTTCATCCAGGACCCGCTCGACTACGGCAGCCGCATCCATCACACCAGCATCGACACCTACGACCACCTCAAGTCCGAGGACATGCGGCAGAACGCCGTGATCCTGGCGAGCTTCCTGCTTAACGCCGCCAACCGCGACGAGCCGCTGCCGCGCATGCCGCTGCCGCAGCAGCCGCGGCCGAGCGACCCGTTCGAATATCCCGAAGAGGATTGAGGTGCGTCGCAAGGCGCGCCAGGCGGCCAGGCCGGAGAACCGCCCGCGCCTCTATGGGCGGCACGCGGTTACCGCCGCGCTCGCCAATCCGGAGCGGACGGTGGTGCGGATCTGGGCCACCCGCGAGGCGGCGGCGACCCTCGGGTTGCCGCCGGACGTGCCGGTGACCTTCGCCGATGCCGCCGATCTCGCCCGGCACGTGCCGCGCGATGCGCCGCACCAGGGGGTGGTGGCGGAGGTCGAGCGGCTGCCCGACCGGCTGCTGGGCGAGCTGCTCGACGAGGCGGAGGATGGGCGGCCGCTGCTCGTCCTCGATCATCTCACCGATCCGCACAACGTCGGCGCGATTCTGCGCTCCGCCGCCGCCTTCGACGCGCTCGGCATCGTGACCCAGGACCGCCACGCGCCGCCGGAATCCGGCGCGCTCGCCAAAGCCGCCAGCGGCGCGCTCGAGACGGTGCCTTGGGTGCGCGTCGTCAACCTCGCCCGGGCGCTCGACGAGGTGGCCGAGGCGCGATTCTGGCGGGTCGGCCTCGCCGGGGAGGCGGAGGCGACGCTCGTCGAGGCGCTCGGCCCGCCCCGCATCGCGCTCGTCC
>JALYHK010000306.1 GCA_030776605.1 Pseudomonadota bacterium | reverse complement strand
TGGCAATCATGTGCGGCGGCTCCGAGGAGGCGATGGCGGCGGCGCGGCCCTTGCTCCACTGCTATGCCGCGCGGATTGTCCATATCGGCGGAGATGGAAGCGGCCAGCTCACCAAGATGGTGAACCAGATCGCGATCGCGGGAGTCGTCCAGGGGCTCGCCGAAGCGCTCCATTTCGCCAAGGCGGCGGAGCTCGACACGGCCAAGGTGTACGAGGCCGTCTCGGGCGGGGCGGCGCAGAGCTGGCAGATGGTCAACCGCTGGGCGACGATGGACCGCGGCGAGTTCGACTTCGGCTTTGCGGTCGATTGGATGCGCAAGGACCTCGCCCTCGCGCTCGATGAGGCGCGGACGAACGGCGCGACGCTGCCGCTCGCGGCGCTGGTCGATCAGTTCTACGCCGACGTGCAGGCGATGGGCGGCGGCCGCCAGGACACCTCGTCGCTGGTCCGGAGGCTGGTGAAATGAACGTCCTTTCCAAGCTCGTCGCCGCCTTCGCGCTGCTCGCCGCCGCCGCCGGCGCGCGGGCCGACACTTTGGTCGACAACGTCAACGGCTATACGCTGCGCGAGGACGGGCGGCTGTTCCGCTTCAACGGCATGGTGATCGGCGAGGACGGCCGCGTCGAGCGGCTGCTGACCGCGCGCGACCGGCGGCCGGAGCGGACGCGCTACCGGCTCGAGGGCCGCGGCCGGACGCTGATCCCCGGCCTGATCGACGCCCACGGCCATGTCATGACCCTGGGCTTCCAGGCGATCCAGCTCGACCTTTCCGACACCCGCTCGCTCGCCGAGGCGCAGCAGCGGATCGCGGCTTATGCGGCGGCCAACCCGAGCCCCCGCTGGATCGTCGGCCGGGGCTGGAACCAGGAGCGCTGGGGGCTCGGCCGCTTCCCCACCGCCGCCGAGCTCGACGCGGCGGTCGCCGACCGGCCGGTGTGGCTGGAGCGGGTGGACGGCCATGCCGGCTGGACGAACAGTGCCGCGATGCGCGAGGCGGGGGTCACGGCGGAGACGCAGGCGCCGGAGGGCGGCCGGATCGAGCGGGCGGGGCGGCAGCCGAGCGGCATCTTCGTCGACGCCGCGATGGCGCTGGTCGAGGCCGCGATCCCGCCGCCGCTGCCGCGCACCCGCGATCTCGCCTTCAACCGCGCTCAGGAGATATTGCTCTCCAACGGCCTGACCGCCGTCGCCGACATGGGGACGAGCGTGGCGGATTGGGCGACGATCCGCCGCGCCGGCGACACCGGCCGCCTCAGCGTACGCATCCTTTCCTACGCTTCGGGCATCGAGCCTCTGCTCACCATCGCCGGCACCGGCCCGACGCCGTGGCTCTACGACAGCCGCCTGCGGATGATCGGAGTGAAGCTCTACCTCGACGGCGCGCTCGGCTCGCGCGGCGCCTGGCTGAAGCAGCCCTATCGCGATGCGCCGGGGCAGCGCGGACTGCCGCTGGTCAGCGACACGGTTCTGAAGAACCTGATGAGCCGGGCGGCGATGGACAATTTCCAGGTTGCCGTCCACGCGATCGGAGACGCCGCCAACGCGTTGGTGCTCGAGGCGATCGACGACCTCGCCGCGACCTACACGGGCGACCGGCGCTGGCGCATCGAGCACGCCCAGGTGGTCGACCCCGCCGACCTGCCGCATTTCGCCCGCCACGGGATCATCGCCTCGATGCAGCCGGTGCACCAGGCCTCCGACTGGCGGATGGCCGAGGCGCGGATGGGGCGGGAGCGGCTCGGCGGCGCCTATGCCTGGGCGAGCCTGCTGCGGCTCGGCGTGCCGCTCGCCTTCGGCTCGGATTTCCCGGTCGAGAACGCCAACCCGTTCCACGGCGTCGCCGTGGCGATCAGCCGGCAGGACGAGGACTGGCAGCCGCCGGGCGGATGGTTCCCCGAGCAGCGGCTGACGCTCGAGCAGGCGTTCGACGCCTTCACCCGGCGCGCCGCCTACGGTTCCTTCGCCGAGGACCGGCTGGGGACGCTCGAGCCGGGGCGGATGGCGGACTTCATCTTCATCGACCGCGACATCTTCCGCACGTCGGACCCGCGCGAGATCCGCGAGACGCGGGTGCTCGAGACCTGGGTCGGCGGCCACCAGGCCTGGTCTCGGCCAGCGAGCGCGCCCAGCCGCTAGGAGACGAGGCCGGTCAAGCGGCCGACGGTCAGGATCTGGGGGAGGACCTCGGGCTCCCGGCCGGGCGGGTAGAAGAGGTAGAGCGGCACCCCGGAGCGGCCGTGGCGCTCCAGGAAGCCTCCGATCGCCGGATCGCCTCTTGTCCAGTCCCCGACCAGGACGGCGACGTTGCGCCGGGCGAAGGCCTGGGCGACCTCGGCGCGGGCGAGCACCGCGCGCTCGTTGACCTTGCAGGTAAGGCACCAGTCGGCGGTGAAATAGGCGAACACGGGACGGCCTTCGGAGCGCAGCGCGGCGAGCCGCACCTCGCTGAACGGCTCGGCCGCGAGCGGCCCGAGCGGCCCCGCTTCGGCGGGCACTTCGGTGCGGACGAGCAGCAG
>JALYHK010000305.1 GCA_030776605.1 Pseudomonadota bacterium | reverse complement strand
CCGATCAGCTGAGGCTCCAGGTCGACGCCTTTGCGCGCTACCGGATCGTCGACCCGCTGCAGATGTACATCTCGGCCCGCACCGAGGACCGGGTGAGCGACCAGCTGCGGCCGATCCTCGGCTCGGCGCTGAGGAACGAGCTCGGCCGCCGTCCCTTCGCCGCGCTGCTGAGCCCGGAGCGCGGGCAGATGATGGAGAACATCCAGAACGCCCTCAATCGCGTGGCGCGGCAGTACGGCGCAGAGATTGTCGACGTTCGCATCAAGCGCGCCGACCTGCCCGAGGGGACGCCGCTCGAATCCGCCTATCAGCGGATGCGCACCGCCCGCCAGCAGGAGGCGCGCTCGATCCAGGCGCAGGGCGCCAAGCAGGCGCAGATCATCCGGGCCGAGGCCGATGCCGAAGCGGCGGCGACCTACGCCCGCGCCTTCAACCAGGATCCCGAATTCTTCGATTTCTACCGCGCCATGCAGTCCTACGAGGCGAGCTTCATCTCCGAGGGGCGCCAAGGGCGGTCGAACATCGTGCTGTCGCCGCAGAACGAATATCTGCGTCAGTTCACCGGGCCGCGCTGATCGGGTGCGGCGCGGCCATTCAATCACCGTTCAGCCGGGCCGCCTAGCGTCGGCGGAAAGGCGGCCCGGACGGGCCGCGCCGATCCGGCATCGACTCCAAGGAGGAACATGAAAGTGCGTTACGTCTATGGCATCACCGCGGCGCTTCTGCTCGGTGGGTCGGTTGCCACGCTGAGCAATCCGGCGGGCGCCCAGCTGGCGCAGAACGAGCAGCCGATCAACGCCAACGTGCCGCCGCGGCCCGGTGCCCCGATGAGCTTTGCCGACCTGGTCGAGCGGCTGCAGCCGGCAGTGGTGAACATCTCGACGCGGCAGGTCATCCAGATCCCGCGCAACCGCGGCCTGCCCCCCGGGTTCGAGGAATTCTTCCGCCGCTTCGGCGGCGAAGTGCCGAGCGGCGACGACGTCATCACCCAGCGCGGCGGCTCGCTCGGCTCGGGCTTCATCATCTCGCCCGACGGCTACATCGTCACCAACAACCATGTGGTCGCGCCGGCGCGCGACAATGCGGTGGTGGAGGCGATCACCGTCACCCTCCACGACGGCACCGAATATCAGGGCGAGGTGGTGGGCCGCGACACCGCCTCCGACCTCGCCGTGCTGCGGATCAGGCCGCGTGGGAGCCTGCCGTTCGTCCGCTTCGGCGATTCGCGCCAGGTGCGGGTGGGGGACTGGGTGATCGCGATTGGCAATCCGTTCACCTTGGGCGGCACCGTCACCGCCGGCATCGTGTCGGCGCTGCATCGCAACATCGGGGCCGGCCAGTACGACCGCTACATCCAGACCGACGCGCCGATCAATTCGGGCAATTCGGGGGGCCCGATGTTCGACCTCCAAGGCAATGTCGTCGGCATCAACACCGCGCTGATCTCCCCGACCGGCGGCAACGTCGGCATCGGCTTCGCGATCCCAGCCGAGCAGGCGCGGCCCATCGTCGAAGCGCTGCGCCGTGGCGAGCGGGTGCGGCGCGGCTACATGGGCGTGAGCCTGCAGCAGCTCGATGCCGGCCTCGCCGCAGCGCTGGGGGTCGAGCGCAACCGTGGCGAACTGATCCGTGCCGTGACTCCGGGCGGTCCGGCGGCTCGCGCAGGAATTCAGCAGGGCGACGTGATCGTCAGCATCAACGGACAGCCGGTGACGCCGGAGCAGTCGCTCTCTTATCTGGTCTCCAATCTGCCGGTCGGTTCGCGGGTCCCGGTGGAGCTGATCCGCAACGGCCAGCGCCGCACGGTGACGGTGACCCTCGCCGAGCGGCCCTCGGAAGAGGAGCTGGCGCGGCTGAACCAGATCGAGGAAGGCGGTCCCTCCGTATCGGAAGGCGGCAAGGACGAACCGCAGTCCAGCGGCCAGCGCTCGACCCGCGAGGGTCTCGGCCTCACCGTGCAGAGCCTCACGCCCGATGTGGCGCGCCAGCTGCGGCTGTCGGACCCCAACGTCCGCGGCGTCGTCGTTGTTCAGGTCGATCCGAACAGCGACGCCGCCGTCAAGGGGCTCCAGCCGGGGGACATCATCCTGTCCATCGACCGGCGGCCGGCCCGAACGCCCGAGGAGGCGGCCGCGGCCGTGCAGGCGGCGCGGCAGGCGGGGCGCCGGACGGTGTTGCTCCTCGTCCGTCGCGGCAATCAGCCGCCGCTCTACCTCGGCGTCGAGCTCGCCGGTCGCTGAGGCCGCTTCGGCGCGGGTCGCCTCGGGCGGTGCCGGCGGTAAGCCTTTTCTAACCTGTCGCGCCTAGGAGGGACGGCGGTACGCGACCGGGGGGGCGGGAACGAGGCATCGTTTCCGCCTCTTTTTCTTCAGCCGGAACGCTCTCGCCGCGATGGCGTGTGCGGACGCGGCATTAACCATGCTCGTCAACCGTTTCTAAACCGAATCCTGGCAGAGCCGGAGGTGCAGCGCGGGCCGGCTCGCCGGCACCGGCTGCCCCTCGAGTCGCGTATCGAGGGCGGGG
>JALYHK010000304.1 GCA_030776605.1 Pseudomonadota bacterium | reverse complement strand
GTAGCACGCGCGGCGCGCCGCGCTGCCCGTCAAGTCGTCCGGTCGAGCTACCCCGAACGCTCCACCTCGCATTGGCGACGTGCGGACGCCCCGGGCGGACGATTAGGCTTCCGCTGCTTTCGGCCCGACTTGCACGGAGCAGCGCCAATGACCGACTATCTCGACGACTTCGCCGGCGATTCCTACGCCAGTTGGGAAGGCGCGGCCTTCCTCGGCTCGGCTCGCCCCTCGCGCCGGCGGAGGCTCGGCGCGCGCCCTCCCGGGCATCCGCCGCACTGAAGGCTCAAACGTCGAGGTTGACGACGCTGAGCGCATTCTCCTGGATGAACTCGCGGCGCGGCTCGACGACGTCGCCCATCAGTCGCGTGAAAATCTCGTCGGCGAGGTCGGCTTGCGCGATCTCCACCTTGAGCAGCGAGCGGTTGCCGGGGTCGAGCGTCGTCTCCCACAGCTGGTCGGCGTTCATCTCGCCGAGACCCTTGTAGCGCTGGATCGACAGCCCCTTGCGGCCGGCGGCGAGGATCGCCTCGAGCAGCTCGCTCGGGCGGCGCACCAAAGTGCCGCGCGGATGGGGGGCGCGGCCCGGGTGGGGAACGCCTTCGACCTTTTCGTGAAGATCGTCGCTGTCCGGGTCGGCCTCGCCCTCCTCGGCCGCGGCGCCGCCGGCAGCCTTGAGCGAGACCAGCCGCGAGGCGCCGGCATAGGCCGCCGCCTGCTCGGCGGCGAGCGCGTGGAGCTTCCTCGCCTCGGCCGAGGCGATGAACTTGTGATCGACGACATGGTGGTCGGTGACTCCGCGCCACAGCCGGCGGAGGATATAGTCGCCGTCGGCGCCGAGCTCGGCGGTCCAGGTCGATTCCTCGTCGCCAGCCTGCAGCCAGGCGGCGGCGCGCGCGAGCGCCTCGGCGCGCTGGGCGGGGCGCAGCGCCGGGTCGAGCGCGCCGGTCAGCGCCAGCGCCTCGATCAGCGCCGGATCGTAGCGGCGCGGCACGTAGCGCATTAGGCTGCGCATCCGCCGCGCATGCTCGGCGAGGACGCGCAGGTCCTCGCCGGCACGCGGGCCCTCGGCGGTCTCGAGAAGCATCGTCCCGAGGCCGGCGTCGATCAGATATTCCTCGAGCCGCGCGTCGTCCTTTAGATAGACTTCGGAGCGGCCCTTGGACACCTTGTAGAGCGGCGGCTGCGCGATGAAGAGATGGCCGCGCTCGATGATCTCGGGCATCTGCCGGTAGAAGAAGGTGAGCAGCAAAGTCCTGATGTGGGCGCCGTCGACGTCGGCGTCGGTCATGATCACGATCTTGTGATACCGGAGCTTGGCGATGTCGAAGTCGTCGCGGCCGATGCCGGTCCCGAGCGCCTGGATCAGCGTGCCGACCTCCTTGGACGAAAGCATCCGGTCGAAGCGGGCGCGCTCGACGTTCAAGATCTTGCCCTTCAAGGGCAGGATCGCCTGGACTTCGCGGTTGCGGCCCTGCTTGGCCGAGCCGCCGGCGCTGTCGCCCTCGACCAGGAACAGCTCGGACAAAGCGGGGTCGCGCTCCTGGCAGTCGGCGAGCTTTCCGGGCAGCGAGGCGATGTCCATCACGCCCTTGCGGCGGGTGAGGTCGCGCGCCTTGCGCGCCGCTTCCCGGGCTCGCGAGGCCTGCACGGCCTTGCTGATGATCTGGCGCGCCTCGCTCGGGTTCTCCTCCAGGAACTCGCTGAGGCCCCGGTTCACCGCCGCCTGCACGAAGCCCTCGACCGGAGGGTTGCCGAGCTTGGTCTTGGTCTGGCCCTCGAACTGGGGGTCCGCGACCTTCACCGAGATGATCGCGGTGAGCCCCTCGCGCACGTCCTCCCCCTGGAGGTTGTCCTCCTTCTCCTTGAGCAGGCCCTTCTGGCGCGCATAGTTGTTGATCGTGCGCGTCAGCGCCGACCGGAAACCGGACAGGTGCGAGCCGCCTTCGTGGGTGTTGATGTTGTTCGCGAACGAGAGCAGCGCCTCCTGGTACGAGCTGTTCCACTGCATCGCGACCTCGACCTCGCCGGTCTCGCCGAAGTCCTCGAGGAACACCACCTTCTTGTGCAGCGGCTCACGCGAGCCCTGCGAGTGCAGGTAGGTGACGAAGTCGCGGATCCCGCCCTCGTAGCGGAAGCTCTCCGAGAAGCCCTCGCCGCGCTCGTCCCTGAAGTCGATCCGCAGGCCGCGCGTGAGGAACGCCATCTCGCGGAAGCGCTGCTCGAGGACCTCGTCGTCGAAGTTGATCTCCTCGAAGATCTCGAGGTCGGGGAGGAACGTGATCTGCGTGCCGCGGCGGTCGGTCTTCTCGCCCTTCTGGAGCGGCGTCTGCGGCACGCCGCGCTCGTAGCGCTGCGTCCACTCGTGGCCGTCGCGCCAGATCGTCAGCCAGAGCTGCTCCGACAGCGCGTTGACGACGGAGACGCCGACGCCGTGAAGGCCGCCGGACACCTTGTAGCCGCCGCCGTCGCCGAACTTGCCGCCGGCGTGGAGCACGGTGAGCACGACCTCCGCGGCGGGGCGGCCCTCCTTCTCGT
>JALYHK010000303.1 GCA_030776605.1 Pseudomonadota bacterium | reverse complement strand
GACGCCCAACGCCGACGTCGCGGCTTCCCAGTCCACCACGGGGGGCGGCTCGGGGGGCGGAGGCGCGATCCGTCGCAGTTCGTCGAGATTGGCCATTGCCTCAGCCTGCCTTGTTCAGCACCACGACGTCGAGCCGGAAGCCTCGGCTGCCGCGTGCGGTGAGCGTCACCGCGCGAGGGACGGCCTCCGAGCCGCGGTAGATGGGCTGCGGCGCGCCCGGCGCACGCCGGCGCAGGGCGCTCCGCCGGCGGGACACGTTCATCTCTCGCCGCGCGGCATCGAGGACGACCCGAAGCTGAAGCGCGTGGGTCGGGACTGAGCGGCCGCCGCACCAGTTCGCCACGGCTGCGGCGCTCGCCTTGGGCTACCGTCGAGAGCTGATGGCACCGCTGCAACTGACGCGAGCCCCCGGCGACCGGCGCCTCTTCGAGCTGCAGGGCGTCGGGACGCTGCGGATGACCGGTCTGCTGGGGCGCACCAGCGCGACCGCGGCGGCCGGCGAGCGCGGCTGGCAGCTCACCTGGCGCGGCTTCCTGCGCCCCGTCGTCCGCGCAATCGACACGGCGGGCGCCGTGGTGGGCGAGTACGAGGTGCGCAAGCTCCAGCGCGGCGGCACGCTGCGGTGGGCTGATCGCGAGCTCGAGCTTCGTTCCCACAGCGTCTCGACTGAGCGCTACCTACTGGTCGACGGCGGTCGCGAGCTTGCCACCATCGACGGCAGGAGCCGGGGCGAGTCCCCGCTGACCATCACCATGGGCGAGCCCGACGAGATCGTTCCGGGACGGCTGCTGTTCGTCGCCTTCCTCGTCCGGGCGCTGGCGCAGGATAAGGACGCCTCGCTGACGACGGGGTGAGGGCGGTTAGCGTCCGGTGCGCTGGCCGATCGTCTGGGCGATGCCCGAAACGCGATCGCGGCGATGATCGCGACGACCACGAGGATCAGCCCGATGTACTCGGTCGAGGTCTGGCCGCGCTCACAGCACAGCCTCGGGGCGATGAAACGATCCATCCTCCCCCAGGCTCGCGCAGTGGGCGATCTGCGCCAAGAGCCCGCTGACTCATCTTGGCCGGGTCCCAAGTGCCCAGGCGGGGAGGCCAAGGCCCCAGTGCGCGTGGGGCGAGCAATCGTCGACCTTGCCGACGAGCCGCTCTTCGCGGTGGCCGCCGAGCCGAAACCTAGAGGGGCGCCGCTTGCAGATGGACCACCGGCCGCCGCGGGTCGTCGAGCACCACGACGAGGTTGCGGCCCAGACCCGAGCGGACGTCGCTGAGCCCCGCGACCCGCTCGGCCTCTCCGAGACGCCAGCCGAGCTCTGAGCCCACAGACGAGGCGATCGCCCGGTCGCCCTCGGGCAGCTCGCCGCGGAAGTTCCCCGAGCGCACGATGGACGGTTGCCGTCCCAGTTACCGGCGGTCGACCTCGTCGAGTCAGCGCTTTGGCGCGTTCGGCGCCGGCGTCGCTCAAGGATCCAGTCTCCTGAGCCGGCGCTGAGCCTCCTCGTATTCGCGGTCCAAGCGCGTGGCCGTGGCGTCGCTCTGGCGGTCGAAAGCGTCATCGCGTCTTTGGCGGGCCACCTCGAGCTGCTCGCGCAGCCGGTCGATCTCCTCGGCCTCCGCCTCTCGACCCTCGCGTGATGCGACAGCAGCCGCCTCGGTCATGTACAGCCAGCCCTTGGCGCCCGTGTCGGTCTGGCACAAGCTGACCTGGGCTGCCTTTTCGATCACGCAGAGGTATTGCTTGGCCAGGTCGTCGACCCGCTGCAGCTGATCGCTGAAGTAGTCGTTGAGGGCGGCGGCGGTGCGGGCGTCGCTGTACTCACCGCCCGATGCCTCGGCGATCGCGCGGAGCCGCTTGGCTTCGGCGGGCTTGGCGACGTCGAAGCCGACGACGTCTGTGGTGACCTCGATGCCCGCCTGCTTGAGCTTGCGGGCTTGTGCGACGGGGTTGCCGCCGCAGGTCTCGATGCCGTCGGTCACCAGGATGATCCGGTTGATGCCGTCCTCCTTGCCCTCGAAGGCGTCGCGGGCCTTGCGCAGCGCGGCGCCCAGCGGCGTATAGCCCGTCGGTTCGAAGCGCTTCAGCGTGCGGTCAAAGCCCTTCGCGGCGCCCTTGCCGATCGGGTCGAGCAGCTCGACGGCCCTGCAGCTCTGCGCCTTGCCCGCGGGATCATTCGAGCCCTTGTGGCCGTAGACCATGAATCCCAGCGCCAGACTGTCGGGGGTCCCGGCGACATAGCGGCGCAACGCCCGCTTGGCGGCCTCGAGCTTCGTCGTGCCGCCACCCGCCGAGCCGGCCATCGACCCCGACGAGTCGAGGATCAGCAGCGTGTTCGACCGCTCCAGCGCGGCGACCGGGCTTGCTTCTCCGCAGCCGGCCTTCTGGGCGCATTCGTCGACATCGGGGTCGGTGTCGATCTCGCGCTCCACCGTGGTCGGCACGAGATCGCCGTCGGGATCCTCATACCACTCGGCCGGCAGCGGTCGCGCGGTCTGCGTGCTCGGCGCCGCCGACGTCGCGGTCGTCCCGGCCCGCTCGTCA
>JALYHK010000302.1 GCA_030776605.1 Pseudomonadota bacterium | reverse complement strand
AGGCGATCCGGCGGCTGCTCGACCGGATCGACGCGAACGGGGGCTAGGCCCCAGCGGCGGGTCTCCGCATCTCGCGCCCGGCGGGGCTGGCGCGGGGGCGGCGGATCGCGGATGTAGGGCCATGGCCCCGATCCGGATCCTCCACTGCCATTCGACCTGGTCGCTCGGCGGCAAGGAAGCACGGGCGGTGCGGCTGATGAACGCGTTCGGGGGCGCGGCCGAGCATGCGGTGCTGAGCGCCATGCCGGGCGGGCTTTCGGCGCGCGAAGCGATCGGGCGCGGCATCAGCGTGGGTTTCCCGGAGGACGCGCCGCCGCTTACCGGAGCGCCGACGCCGCTGAGGCTGCTGCGGCTCGCGCGCTTCATGCGCGGCTTCGATCTCGTGCTGAGCTACAATTGGGGCGGGTTCGACGCGGTGATGGCGCGGCGGCTGTTCGGAACCCTGCTCGGGCTCCCGCCGCTGATCCACCACGAGGACGGCTTCAACGAGGACGAGGCCGAGCGGCTCGACCCGCGCCGCAACCGCTACCGCCGGCTCGGCCTTCCCGCGGCCTTCCGGCTGGTCGTCCCGTCGCAGCGGCTCGAGCGGATCGCGCTCGCCCAGTGGCGCCAGCCGCCCGAGCGGGTGGAGCGGATCCCCAACGGCATCGCCGTCGCCCGCTATGCCGGAAAGCCCGCCAAGGACGCGATCCCGGGCCTAGAGCGGCGGGACGGGGAGATCGTCGTCGGCACCGTCGCCGGGCTGCGCGCGGTCAAGAATCTGCCGCGCCTGGTGCGCGCCTTCGCGGCGATGGCGGCGCGGAACGCGCGCCTGGTGATCGTCGGGGAGGGGCCGGAATCGGAGCGGATCGCCGCCGAGGCGCGCGCCCGCGGCGTCGCCGACCGGCTGCTGATGCCCGGCTTCCTCGCCGATTCGGCGCGCTGGATCGGACTGTTCGACATCTTCGCTTTGTCGTCGGACAGCGAGCAGTTCCCGATCTCGCTGATCGAGGCGATGGCGGCCGGATTGCCGGTGGTCGCGACCGAGGTGGGCGACGTCGCTGCGATGGTCGCCCCGGACAACCGGCCCCTGCTGGTCCGTCCGGACGACGAGGCGGCGTTTACCGCGGCCCTCGACAGCCTCGCCGCACGGCCCGATCTGCGCCGCGCGATCGGCCGCGCCAACGCCGACCGCGCCGCGGCGGAATATGACGAGGAGCGGATGATCGCCCGCTACGCCCGCCTTTACGGTGAAGCCATCGACCGGCCCGATGCGTTGCTCTCGGGAACATAAGTTCTTTTGCCCGCCTGCGCGCAGGCTTATAGGGCGCTGTTTCGGAGGTAGAATGTTCAAGGGTATCAGCCCGATCCGTTACGCGGGTCGCGAAGTCCTCCCGCTGATCGAAGGCGGCAAGGGCGTTTCGGCGACCAATCACGCGAGCAGCGGCGCCTGGGCCGCCGCGGGGGGCATCGGCACCGTCTCGGCGGTGAACGCCGACAGCTACGATGCCGAAGGCAGGATCATCCCCCAGGTCTATCACGCCCTCACCCGCCGGGAGCGCCACGAAGAGCTGATCCAATATGCGATCGACGGGGCGGTGGCGCAGGTCCAGCGCGCCTACGACATCGCCGGCGGGCGCGGCGCGATCAACATCAACGTGCTGTGGGAGATGGGCGGCGCGCAGCGCGTCCTCCACGGCGTGCTCGAGCGCACCAAGGACCTCGTCGCCGGCGTCACCTGCGGCGCGGGCATGCCCTACAAGCTGTCGGAGATCGCCGCCCAATACGGCGTCAACTACCTGCCGATCATCAGCTCTGCGCGCGCCTTCCGGGCGCTGTGGAAACGCGCTTACTCCAAGGCGGCCGAATGGCTGGCGGCGGTGGTCTACGAGGACCCCTGGCTCGCCGGCGGCCACAACGGCCTCTCCAACGCCGAGGACCCGCTCAAGCCGGAGGATCCCTATCCGCGGGTCAAGGCGCTGCGCGAGACGATGCGGGAGGGCGGCATCCCCGACAGCCTGCCGATCGTCATGGCCGGCGGCGTCTGGAACCTTCGGGAATGGGAGCATTGGATCGACAATCCCGAGCTCGGCCAGATCGCCTTCCAGTTCGGCACCCGACCGCTGCTCACCAAGGAAAGCCCGATCCCGGAGGAGTGGAAGCAGAGGCTGATGACGCTCGAGGAGGGCGACATCCTTCTCCACCGCTTCTCGCCGACGGGCTTCTACAGCTCGGCGGTGCGGAACGACTTCCTGAAGAACCTCGAGGCGCGCTCGCAGCGCCAGATCGCCTTCACCAAGGAGCCGCTCGGCGACCATGCGTTCCAGCTCGACGTCGGCGTCGCCGGGAAGAAGAACTTCTGGGTCACCAAGGGCGACCTGCTCCACGCCCGCGAATGGCACGCGCAAGGCTTCACCGAGGCGCTCAAGACGCCCGACGAGACGCTGGTCTTCGTCACGCCGGAAGAGAAGCACCGGATCCGCAAGGACCAGGCGGACTGCATGGGCTGCCTCAGCCAGTGCGCCTTCTCGTCCTGGGCCGACACCGAGAAGAACACCAC
>JALYHK010000301.1 GCA_030776605.1 Pseudomonadota bacterium | reverse complement strand
GGGTAAGGGCGGGCGCCGAGGCGAACAGGCCTCGGCCGGAGGAGGCCGCGGCAAACGCGAATCGCGGCGTCAACCGATCTTCCGAGGAAGAGCCGGGCGAGCGCGCTGTTCGGCACCATCTGCAGCGCAAAGACGACCGCGATCAGGCCGCTCGTCACGATCCAGGTCGAGCCCAAGATCAGGGTGGGAGGAGGAACGGGACGATGATGCGAGGCTCGCCGAAGCTGCCCGCCTTACTCACGGGCGGCGGGTAAGGCCCGGATCGCGGCGGCGAGGGCATCGATCGCGCCGCTGTCGGCATCCCAGCTCGTCACCAGCCGCGCCTTGCCCACTCCCCAGTCATAGAAGTCGAAGCCCTGGTCGCGCAGCCGCTGCGCCTCCTCGGCGGTGAGCCGCACGAACACCTCATTGGCCTCGACCGGCAGCACCAGCCGCTCGGCCCCCGCCGCCGCGGCCAGCCGCGCCGCCGCCCCGTTGGCAGCCCGGGCGTTCTTCAGCCACACGTCGTCCTCAAGCATGGCGAGGATCTGGGCGGCCATGTAGCGGCCCTTGGAGAGGAGGTGGCCGGCGCGCTTGCGGCGATAGTGCGTCGCCGCCGCCAGCTCGGGCCGGAAGAAGATCAGCGCTTCGGCCGACATGCCGCCGTTCTTGACGAAGCCGAAGCTCAGCGCGTCGACTCCGGCTCGCCACGTGATGTCGGCCGGCGCGCAGCCGAGCCGCGCCACCGCATTGGCGAAGCGCGCGCCGTCGAGGTGAAAGCCGAGGCCGCGGCTGCGGCACAGCTCGCCGAGGGCGGCGGTCTCCTCGGGCGTGTAGACGAGGCCGTATTCGGTGGCGTTGGTGATCGACAGCGCGTGCGGCTGGACCTGGTGGACGTCGGCGCGCACCGTCGCCAGCGCTGCCTCGACCCGGGCCGGAGTCAGCTTGGCCCCGTCCCCGTCGGCCAGCAGCAATTTGGCGCCGTGGGTGTAGAATTCCGGCGCGCCGCATTCGTCGTTCTGGATGTGGGCGTCGCGGTGGCAGACGATGCTGCCGTGCGGCGGGCACAGTACCGCGAGGGCGAGACTGTTGGCCGCCGTCCCGGTCGCCACCCACAGCGCCTCGACCTCGCGCTCGAACAGTTCCGAAAAGACGCCGTTCAGGCGGCGGCTGAACGAATCGCCGTCATAGGCGGTGTCGAGCCGGTTCGCCTCGGCGAGCGCCGCCAGCACCTCCGGGCAGGCCGCCGCCGCATTGTCCGAGAAGAAGCGCATGGCGGCGCCTTAATGCCGGGCCGCCGCAGGTCAACGCCCGGCCCGCTTCGGGGCGTGCGAGATGCGCCGGATCGCATTGCCCGTTTACGACAATTTAGCTCTGTCGGCCTATCGCTCAGGCTTCCGGATCATCAGGGAAGGTCGCGATGGGCGTCGAGAATTTCGTCAGGGCACCTGCTGCAGGCCAGCGTCAGGCGAAACGGGCGCGGGTGCTGCTCGCCGGAAAGCTGCAGACCGCTTCCGGCGAGGTGGACGCGCGGCTGCGAGACATATCGCGCAAGGGCGCCCTCGTCGAATGCGCCAGCGTCCCGCCGGCGGGCAGCGAGGTTCTCTTCTCCCGTGGCTCCACGGTCGTCCCGGCGCGGGTCGCCTGGTCCGGCGGCGGCCGCGTCGGTCTCGAATTCCACTATCCGATCGACGAGAACGAGGTGCTGGTCCAGCTGAAGAAGGCGCCGAGCGGTGGCATGCAGCAGCGCTTCCGCCGCCCCGGCCTGAACGAGGATCTGAGCGAGCAGGAGCGCAAGCTCGCCCAAGCCTGGGGCGTCACCGTCGGCATCGCGCTCCCGGACGGCTTCTAGGGAGCCGAGGCCATGGACGCCTGGGGCGGATACTGGCAGCCGGAGCCGGCGAGCGACTATGCGCCGGTCGAGGCGGAGTTCTCGACCGCGCCCGATCCCGCGCCGCAGCCGCGGGCCGTCGAGCGGATCGAGGTCGAGTTCGGCGCGGCGCTGCGCCAGCGCGGCGCGACCGGCGTCTCGGTCCAGATCATGGATCTTTCGACCAACGGCTTCAGGGTCGCCACGCACCTCGAAATCCCGAAGGGCACCGACGTGTGGCTGCGGCTTCCCGGGCTCGAGCCCTGCCATGCGCGCGTCGCCTGGTCGCGCGGCCATTTTCTCGGTTGCGAGTTCATGCGCCCGCTCCACCCGGCGGTGCTCGACATGATCGTCCGCAACGCGTCCCGCTGAGCGTCGGCGCTGGACAGCGCCGCGGCGGGCGCGCATGCTCCGCCCCTCAGCAGCAGAGGGGGAAGACATGTTTCCGATCCGATCCGCCGCCGCCTGGGTACCCATGCTTGCCTTCGCCTGCGCCTCCTGCCGGGCCGCGGCTCCGGCCGCCGCGCCGGCGCCGCCGGAGCAGCCGTTCGCGTCGCGGCCGATCGTGCGCAGCAGCGTGACGATGAGCGGCCAGCCGCTGCGCCACCGCGGCGAAGGCGCCGAAGTGGCGGTCGCGGCCGTGGAGATCGCCCCCGGAGGCGCGCTGCCGCGGCACCGCCACCCCTGGTCGCG
>JALYHK010000300.1 GCA_030776605.1 Pseudomonadota bacterium | reverse complement strand
GCTGTGGGTCTCGCGATATTTGCCGAGCGAGGGGACCCAGCTTTCGAGGTCCTGCATCCTCACCTTGCCGAGGCCCATGTCGCCGGTCGAGGTCTCGACGACCTGATAGGGGATTTCGAGCGCCCGCAGCATCTCCTCGGCGATCTCGAGCAGCCGCGAGTGCCAGCGCGCGCTCTCCTCCGCATCGTCGCGGCAGATCACATATTGCTCGAGCTTGTAGAACTGGTGGACGCGCAGCAGCCCGCGCACGTCGCGCCCGGCGCTCCCGGCCTCGCGCCGGAAGCAGGGCGAATAGCCGGCGTAGAGGATGGGGAGCTGCGCCGCCTCGAGGATCTCGCCCGAATGGAGCGAGGTGAGGGCGATCTCGCCGGTGCCGGCGAGATAGAGCTCGTCCTTCGGTATTTCGTAGGCTTCCTCCTCGTGGCCGGGGAAGTGGCCGGTGCCGACGAACGCCTGCGGGCGGGCGAGCGCGGGGAGGGTCATCAAGGTGAAGCCCGCCTCGGCGAGGCGGCGCTGGGCCCAGAGCATAAGCGCCTGTTCGAGCAGCGCGAGGCGGCCCCTGAGGCAGTAGGTGCGCGATCCCGCCACCTGGGTGATACGCCCGAGCTCGGCCCAGTCGTTCGCCTCGACCAGCGCGACATGGTCGCGCGGCTCGAACTCGAAGCGCGGCGGCTCGCCCTCGGTGCGGACGACCCGGTTGGCGCTCTCGTCGGGCCCGCCCGGGGCGCCCTCCCAAGGGATGTTGGGGACGCGCAGCATCAGCGCGTCGAGCTCGGCCAGCCTCTCGCCAAGCGCCTCCTCGACCTGCGAGGCCTGGACCCCCAGAGCCTTTGCGTGCTGGCCGAGAGCCGGCCGCTCGGCGGGATCGGCGTCCTTGAAGCTGGCGCTGATCTCGTTGCGCTGCCGCCTCAGCTCGTCGACCTTCGTCTTGAGCCCGCGCACCTCCTCGTCGAGCGCAAGCAGCCGGTCGAGGTCGAGCGGCGCGTTCTTGTCGGCGGCGGCCTTGCGGACCGTCTCTGGATGTTCGCGGATGAAGGCCAGGCTCAGCATCGCGCTCTAAAAGAGGAGAATGGCTCGCCTGTCAAAGGAGCGGGTCCGCCGCGCCCGCACGGGGGTTTCCCTGCCACCGACCAGCGGTTAGGACGCGGCGCCATGACGACGGAGCGCCTGAAACCGATCCGCCCGCGCTCGGCGATGCGCGAGTTCCTCGACAGCGAGGCGGCGGGCGGCATCCTGCTGATGGGCGCCGCCGCGGCCGCGCTGATCATCGCGAACAGCCCGCTCTACACGCTCTACCAGGAGCTGGTGCACGCCGAGACCGGTCCGGTGCTCACCCCCAAGCTCGGGCCGATGAACGTCCACCTGTGGATCAACGATGGCCTGATGGCGGTCTTCTTCCTGCTCGTCGGCCTCGAGATCAAGCGCGAGTTCGTCGACGGCCGACTCTCGACTTGGGATCGGCGGCGTCTGCCGGTGATCGCCGCCGCGGTCGGAATGGCGGTGCCCGCGGTCGTCTACCTCGCGCTGACGGCCGGCGAGCCGGGGCTCAGCCGCGGTTGGGCGATCCCGGCGGCGACCGACATCGCCTTCGCAATCGGCGTCCTCGCCTTGCTGGGCAAGCGCGCGCCGACGTCGCTGAAGCTGTTCCTCACCACCGTCGCCATCGCCGACGACATGGGCGCGGTGGCGATCATCGCCCTCGCCTACACGGCCTCGATCAACACCCTGGCGCTCGGCATCGCCGCGGCGATCCTGTTCGCAATGTACCTGCTCAACAAGAGCAAGGTGCTGGCGCTCTGGCCCTATCTGATCCTCGCCGCCGGCCTCTGGTACGCGGTTCTGCTCTCCGGCGTCCACGCGACCATCGCGGGCGTGCTGGCGGCGATGATGATCCCCATCGTGCCGACGCCCGGCCAGCCGGATTCGCCGCGCTCGCCGCTCCACCGCCTCGAACATGCGATCACGCCCTGGGTCGCCTTCTTCATCGTTCCCCTGTTCGGCTTCGCCAATGCCGGCGTATCGCTCGCGGGAATGGGACTCGCGGAGATCTTCGCACCGCTGCCGCTCGGCATCGCCGCGGGGCTCTATTTCGGCAAGCAGTTCGGCATCTTCGGCGCGGTGTGGCTGTCGGTGCGCTTCGGCTTCGCCACCAAGCTCAGGGGCGCGAGCTGGCTGCAGATCTACGCCGTCTCGGCGCTGTGCGGCATCGGCTTCACGATGAGCCTGTTCATCGGCGCGCTCGCCTTCCCCCACGATCCGCTGCTGATCGAGGAGGCCAAGCTCGGCGTGCTGCTCGGCTCCTTCGCCTCGGCACTGACCGGCTATGCGATCCTGCGCTTCGCCCCCGCCGCCCCCTCCTACCTCGCGGAGGAGGCCAGGGCCCGGGCCGAGATTCTCGCCGAGGGGGATATCAGGAGGCTCCAGGAAAAGCGGCCTTAGCCGCCCTGTTGCTCTGGAGGGGCCGGCGGACGCCAGCTGAGCCGCACCGCCTCGCCTTCGACCCGGCCGGGGATGCGCTCGGCCTCCACACCGGCCTCCGCCAGCGCGGCGAGCACCGCCTCGATG
>JALYHK010000299.1 GCA_030776605.1 Pseudomonadota bacterium | reverse complement strand
CGCTTCGCGGCTCAGCCTTCGGCGTAGACCGGCGCGGCGCGGCAGAGGAGGCCGTCGATCCGCGGCTGCGGGTCGTCGTCGTCCGGCACGGTCACGGTGAAGCGGCAGCTGAGGCCGCTCCACCGGGCCTCGAGCGTCGCGGTGCCGTCGAGCGAGGGGAGGTAGACTTCGCCGCCCGAGGCGACGACGTGGCTTTCGCCGCTGCCCTCGACCCGCACCAGCGCCCCTGCCGGCAGGTCGCTGCCGTCCTCGAGCCGAACCCGCATCAGCACGCCGCGCTCGCGGCGCAGCGCGAAGGCGACGACCGCGCCGCTGCGGCCGAACGGCCGGACAGCGAGCTCGGTCGCGGCGATCTGGGTGTCGAGCGGCAGGTCCGCCTCGTCGATCCTGATCACGTTGCGGTCGAAGGCCCGCAGCGACGGGACGACCAGCCTGCCGTTCGCCCCCGTGACTCCGACCAGCTGGTTATCGGCGTAGACGCGCACCCCCGGCTGGCTCCCCACCCGCACCTCGGCGAAGCTCGACCCGAGGGTGCGCGAGGCGAAGGGCCGCCCGCCGATCAGCCCGACCGCGCCCGAGGCCGAGAGCCGGAACCCGGTGGTGCCGCCGGCGCGGCCGACGTGGCCGGTCAGCGAGACAGGCGCGGCGTTCCAGCTGTAGACGCTCTCGAAGCTGCGCCGGCCGCCTTCGATCCGCGCCGCCGCGCGGTAGCCGCTGCCGATCCCCGGCGGCGGATCGTCCTGGTAGGCGACATGCTGGGCGAAGCTCCCACCCCGATACTCCACCGTCGCCCCCGCGC
This sequence comes from Pseudomonadota bacterium, assembly GCA_030776605.1. Taxonomy (GTDB): domain Bacteria; phylum Pseudomonadota; class Alphaproteobacteria; order Sphingomonadales; family Sphingomonadaceae; genus Allosphingosinicella. Next base: position 1,772 of record JALYHK010000299.1, on the reverse strand, counting down.
TCCGGCGGGGGCCGAGGGCGACCGAGACGTGAGCGCCGAGCACCGTCTGGGAGTTGCCGACGACGCTGCGGCGGGCGAACAGCTGTACCGTCGCCTCGTCGATCAGCCGCAGGTTGGCGAACAGCCCGGCGAGGCTTTCGTCCGCGCCGTCGCGGCGGTCGCGGTAGAGGAGGTTCAAGCCCACCGATCCCCCGAACAGCGGCAGGTCGGCGAAGGCCTGGGTGCTGAGCCGCGCCGGGCGGTTCTCGTCCGTCATGCCGACGAAGGCGAAGCCGGCGCTCGCATAGTCGCTGCGCACGCCGAACGACAGGCCTTGCGTGCGCCGCTCGATCGAGCCGGAGAGGAAGATGCCGCCGCCCTTTTCGGAGCGGCTGACGCTCGCTGCGCCGCCGAGCGTCGCGAGGTCGAAGAGCGAGACGACCAGCCCTACGCCGGCGAGCTGCCGGCCGGGGCTCGCCTGCGCATGGCCCTCCAGAGTCACCCTGTCGGTGAGGCCGTAGCGGTGCCGGGTGGAGGCGACCGGCGCCCGATAGTCGAAGCTGCGGACCCCGAAGCTCTCGCGCAGGAAGCCGAGCTCGTAGGAGAAATCGTGCAGGCCGCGGCGCAGCAGCACGGCCGATGCGTAGTAGGACTGCTCGCTGACGATCTGCCGCCCGAGCAGGTCGCGGACCACCAGCTGGACGGTGCCGCCGCCGGTCTGGACCGGCACGTTGGTCAGCTCGAACGGCCCCGGCGCCACTTCGCTCGATCCTTGCAGCGCGTTGTTGACGTAGACGTCGATGATCGAGGGGACGGCGGCGCTTCCCTCGAGCACCGGCAGCGGCATCGTGACGTAGCCGGGCTGAACGGCGAAGTTGCGCGCGAACTGGATCCCGCCGAAGCGCAGCGGCGCGGCGCCGGGTCCGGCTGCGCTGATGCCGTCGCCGATGCGGATCGAGCTGAGGCTCGCCGGGCGATCGATCGTCCAGCTGGTGTCGAGCCGCAGGATGCGCTCGCCGTCGTTGCCGGCGCGCAGGATGAAGCCGCTCGATCCGACGCCGAAGCGGGTGAAGGCGCCGGCCTCGATCGCGCCGCTCAGGCCCGTCCTGCCGCTGGAATGCTCGGCGATGAGGTCGTAGTTGAGGAAGCCGCCGCTCGCTGCGGGCGTCATCTCCAATCCAACCGACGCGGCGAGGCTCGCGCGCTGGGCCTCGAACAGCTCCGGCCGGGCCTCGATCGCCAGCGATTGCTCGGCCGCCGAGAAGGTCGCGCGGAGCGCCGGCATGTCGTCGATCCGATAATGAAGCTCGCCCTCCGCTTCGACGGGAGGCGAGGAGGGGGGACGGATCCGCCAGGCGCGCAGCAGCGCCGCGCTCGCGTAGATGCCGCCGCCGCTGTCGCGCATGAGCAGCAGGGGCTCGGCCATGGGCTGCCCGTTCACCGTCACTTCGAGGAGCGTCGGCTCGAACGCCGGCGCGGCGCCCGCCTCGATCTCCCCCGCGGCGGCCGCGACGGGCGCTGCGACAAGCGCGAGCAGGGCGAGGCTAGTCGGCGCGGATCGCGCTTTGCGCGTCGGCACTGCTCGCGCCCCGGATGATGGAGGTGAAGCGCGGCTGGTCGAGCAGGCGGGGCTCGGACCCGATCGTCCATCGCCGGCTGCTGCCCGGCAGGACCACTCCGAGATTGACGCCGGGTTCGAAGGCGACGCCGGTCGCCGCTTCGGCCGCAGCGGCGTCAGCGCGGACATAGCGCGGGCCCGGATTGGCGGCCTCGATCGTCCAGCGGCCGTCGGC
>JALYHK010000298.1 GCA_030776605.1 Pseudomonadota bacterium | reverse complement strand
GCGGGCGCGACGCGCAGCTTCCGCTTCCAGCGCGGCGAGGACGGCGAGCTCGTCCTCCCGGAGCGCTGCGGCAGCGGCGAGCAGATCGCCAATGTGGACGAGCAGACCGGCAACCAGCGTACCCGGGTCATCCTCTGCACGAGCGGCGAGACCGATGCCGCGACGCGGCTCCAGCGGCTGCAGCAGGTACGCGAACGCATCGCGGCGAACGAGGAGCTGCCGGCCGAGCATCGCGCGGGCGTGCTCGCCGCCATCGACCGTGAGATCGCGAGCCTGAGGGCGCAATAGGCCTCACCCCTCCCGCCAGGAGGGGAGGTTGGATTTCCTTCGTGCCGGTGCCACATGCCCGGCATGGAGGATCGGCCCACCGGGAGGATCGAGCGGGTGCATCCGCTGGTGCGGCGGCTGCTCGCGCCCAATCCCTCGCCCTTCACCTTCACCGGGACGCAGACCTACATCGTCGGCGAAGGCCAGGTGGCGGTGATCGATCCGGGACCGGATCTCGGCGATCATGTCCAGGCGATCCTCGCCGCAGTCGAGGGCGAACAAGTCGCCGGGATCATCTGCACCCACACCCACCGTGACCACAGCCCGGCGAGCCGCCCGATCGCCGCGGCGACGGGGGCGCCGATCGTCGGCTGCGCGGCGCTGGCCATCCCGGACGAGGGGCCCCGCTCCGACGCCGCCTTCGATTTCGACTATGCGCCCGACCGCGTGCTCGCCGACGGCGAAGCTCTCGAGGCGGACGGCTGGGCGCTCGAGGCGGTGGCGACGCCGGGACACACTTCCAACCATCTCTGCTTCGCCCTCGCCGGCAGCGGCCTCCTGTTCACCGGCGATCATGTGATGGGCTGGTCGACGACGGTCGTCTCGCCGCCTGACGGCGACATGACCGCCTATATGGCCAGCCTCGACCGGCTGCTCGCGCGGGGCGACCGCGTCTACTATCCCGCGCACGGCCCGGCGGTGGAGGACCCGCAGGATCATGTCCGCGCGCTGATCGAGCATCGCCGGATGCGGGAGCGGCAGATCTTCGGCCATGTGGAGCGCGGCGAGGGGCGAATCGCGGCGATGGTCCCCGACATCTACTCCGACATCGACCCGCGCCTGCACCCCGCGGCGGGCCGCTCGGTGCTCGCGCACCTCCTCGACCTCGAGGCGCGCGGGCTGGTGCGGCGGGAAGGCGAGACGTGGACGCCGGCCTGCTGAAGGCGCTGGCGCTGCGGCACGGGCCGGCGCTGCTCGCCGGCATGCTGCTCGGCGCGCTGATCGTGGCGCTCGTGCGCATTGCCTCGCCGACGCGCGGCCCCGATCCGCGCGCAATCGCCGATGCGGCGCTCGTCTCGCTGCGCGAGCAGGGCCGCATCACGGTCGTGGCGGCGCGCTACGTCGCCGTGGCGAGCGCGTCCGAAAGCCGCTTGGGGCTCGAGGCCCGCAAGACGCTGATCCTTCCCGGCCGCGTCGGCTACGGCCTCGATCTGGCGCGGTTGCGGCGCGAGCATATGAGCTGGGACGAGGCGACAAGGACGCTCTCCATCCAGTTGCCGCCGCTTGAAATTTCCGGCCCCGATATCGAAATGGAAGAAGCCCGTGAGACGGCCGAGGGCGGGCTGATGATGGTGCTGACCGGCGTCGAGCAGACGCTCGACGAGAGGAACCGCCGCGAGGCGCAGCAGGATCTGCTCCGCCAGGCGCGCCAGCCGCAGGTGCTGCAGGCGGCGCGCGAAGTGGCGCTCCGGACGGTGGCGCGCGGGTTCGCCCTGCCGTTGCGCGCGGCGGGAATCGACGCGAGCGTCGCGGTGCGCTTCGTCGATGCCGCCGGAAACGACCTGGCCGTGCATCTCGATCGCGGCCGGCGCATAGAGGATGTGACGGGCGACCGCCGCGCCGGCGAAAGGCAGAACGTTCAGTGACCGCGGCTACGGCCGCCTGGAGCTTGGCTTGAGGAAATACGCATTCATCATTCCCGTCGTCGTGATCCTGCTGCTGCTCGGGGCGGTGCTCTACGTCGGCACCCGGGTCAGCAACTGGCTGAGCGGACCCGACCCCGAGACGGTCGCTTCGGGCACGCTGCAGTCGGTCCGCGAGCAGGCGCGGCTGACGCCGCTCGCCGCGCGCTTCGTCGCGGTGGTCACCTCGGAGCAGTCGCGCTTCGGCCTTTCCGCGCGCAAGACGCTGATCATGCCGGGGCTGGTGCGCTACGAGGTCGACCTCGCCCGGATCCGGCAGGAGGACCTGGATTGGGACGGCGCGACCAACACGCTGTCGATCACGCTGCCGCCGATCGAGATCGCCGGGCCCGAGATCGACCTCAACCAGGTGCAGGAATATGGCGGCGGCGGCGTCCTCACCGCCCTCACCAACGCGGAGCGGGTGCTCGACCAGGCGAACCGCCAGGCCGCCCAGCGCGAGCTGCTCCGCCAGGCGCGCGAGCCTATGCCGATGCGGCTTGCCCGCCAGGCGGCAAAGCGGGCGGTGGCGCGCAGCTTCGCCATGCCCCTGCGGGCGGCGGGGATCGAGGCGACCGTCCAAGTCCGCTTTGCAGACGATCCTTCAGCGGAACCCTCGCATCT
>JALYHK010000297.1 GCA_030776605.1 Pseudomonadota bacterium | reverse complement strand
GAACAGCTCCGACTTGGCGGGATCGCGCTCCTGGCAGTCGGCGAGCTTGCCCGGCAGCGAGGCGATGTCCATCGCGCCCTTGCGGCGGGTGAGCTCGCGCGCCTTGCGCGCCGCCTCGCGCGCCGCGGCGGCGTCGATGATCTTCTGGACGATCGAGCGGGCGTGGCCGGGATTCTCCTCGAGCCATTCGGCCAGCTTGTCGGCGATCAGGCTCTCGAGCGGCTGGCGCACTTCGGACGAGACCAGCTTGTCCTTGGTCTGCGAGCTGAACTTGGGGTCGGGCAGCTTGACCGAGACGATCGCGGTCAGCCCCTCGCGCATGTCGTCGCCGGTGAGGCTCACCTTCTCCTTCTTGAGCGCGCCACTGCGTTCGGCGAAATTGTTGAGCGTGCGGGTCAACGCCGAGCGGAAGGCGGCGAGATGGGTGCCGCCGTCGCGCTGCGGGATGTTGTTGGTGAAGCAGAGGACCTGCTCGTAATAGCTGTCGTTCCATTCGAGCGCGACGTCGATGCCGATCTCGTCGCGCTGCCCGTGGACGGCGATCGGCTCGGGGATCAGCGGCGTCTTGGCGCGGTCGAGCCAGCGCACAAAGGCGGCGATGCCGCCCTCGTAATAGAGCTCGACGACCTTCTCCTCCTCATGGCGGGCGTCGGTGAGGAGCAGCCGCACGCCGGAATTGAGGAAGGCGAGTTCGCGGAAGCGGTGCTCAAGCGTGTCGAAGTCGAACTCGGTGGTCTTGAAGATGACGGGCGAGGGCAGGAAGGTGACTCGCGTCCCGGTGCGGCCTGCGGGCGCCTCGCCGACGACGGCGAGCTCGGCCTCCGGCTCCCCGTTGCGGAAGCGCATCCAATGCTCCTTGCCGTCGCGCCAGACGGTGAGCTCGAGGCATTCCGAAAGGGCGTTGACGACGCTGACGCCGACGCCGTGGAGACCGCCGGAGACCTTGTAGGCATTGTCGTCGGCGGTGTTGTCGAACTTCCCGCCGGCGTGGAGCTGGGTCATGATCACCTGGGCGGCGGAGACCCCTTCCTCCTTGTGGATCCCGGTGGGGATGCCGCGGCCGTTGTCCTCGACCGACACCGAGCCGTCCGGGTTGAGGGTGATCAGGATGCGGTCGCAGTAGCCGGCGAGCGCCTCGTCGATGGCATTGTCGGAGACCTCGAACACCATGTGGTGGAGGCCGGATCCGTCGTCGGTGTCGCCGATGTACATTCCGGGCCGCTTGCGGACCGCATCGAGCCCTTTCAGCACCTTGATCGATTCGGCGCCGTAGCCGTTTTCGCTGGGGGATGTCGCCATGGGAAGGCTATAGCGAGTGAGGGGCGGAACCCCAAGGAAAATGGCCCGATTCCGGGGGTCTTTTTTCGCAAGTGCAGCACGAGCCGGCGATGGCTTTTGTGGGGGTGCGGATGAAGGTGCGGACGGCCGTGATAATCGTTTTTGCAGCGCTGCTTTGCAGTTGCGATCGCCAGGCGCTGCCCGAGTGGTGGCCGGCGGCGCTGGGCGGCCGTGAGGCGCCCGGCAAGCTGGCCGACGGGCCGCTCGGCGAGAGCGCACATCCGCGGCTGGAGCCGCTGACGACGGTCGGGCGCGACGGAATGCGCGTGTCGATCTCGCCCTCGTTCGGCGACTATCGCTTCCTCGTCGATTTCGTCCCGCAGCCGCTCGACTGCTATTTGGCCGCAGGCTCCGAGTTCAACCAGCAGCGCTGGGAGCGGGAAGGCTGCCACTGGATCGCCGTCCGCTACAGCGTGATCGGCCCCGGCGAGGGGCCGGAGGCGAATCTCCGGCGTTACGATTTCATCGTTCCCGAAGAGGAGTTCCGCGGCGCCGTCGCGCAGTTCAACCGGCTGGCGCGCCGCTGGCGCGGAGGCGAGGGCGCGGTGCTCGACGGAACGTCGGTTGGCATCGAGCAATATCGGAGGGGGCGGCTCCGCTCGATGGCGACCAACGCGCCCCTGGCGATCGAGCCGAGCAATCCCGCGGCGAACCTGCTGCTCGAGGTCCACCGGCTGCTTCTGGCTTACGGGCCGAGCGGCGCGGTGCCGCTAAACGGCAGCTTCGCGGTCGGAGGCCCCGCAAGTTCCTGCATGGCAAGGACCTTCAACGCGCCCGATCCGGACGGATTCGGCGCCGGCGACGATCCGTGCGCGCGGGAACTCGCCCGGCCCGCGTCGCGGGGGCAGTGACACAGCCCGACGCAGCGCTCCCCAGCACATGCATCCGGCTGCGGTCAGGGCGACATCCGCAGCGTGCCGTCGCGCACGTCTATCCAGGTGGCGCGCGCGCGCGCCGCCTCGAACAGCGAGGCTTCGGTGCCGGTCATCCAGACCTGTCCGCCGCCTTCCTCGAGGCGCTCGAACAGCGCGGCGCGGCGGGTGGGATCGAGGTGGGCGGCGACTTCGTCGAGGAGGAGGATGGGCGGGCGCCCGCTGCGCGCGGCGACCAGCTCGGAATGGGCGAGGACGATACCGAGCAGCAGCGCCTTCTGCTCGCCGGTCGATGACGAGGCGGCCGGCCTGCCTGTGCCGAGGTGGGTGACGAGAAGGTCCGCGCGGTGCGGGCCGGCGAGGGC
>JALYHK010000296.1 GCA_030776605.1 Pseudomonadota bacterium | reverse complement strand
CGGCGGGGGGGCCGGAGCCGTCCGGCCGGGGCGCGGCGCCGGCGGAGCGGGCGCTCACTGCTGGAGGATTTCCTTCTCCTTGGCGTGCATGAGTCCGTCGATCTCCTTGATCGTCTCGTCAGTCAGCTTCTGCACTTCGGTTTCGAGCCGCTTGCGCTCGTCCTCGCTGATCTCGTGCTTCTTCTCGTCCTGCTTGAGCGCGTCCATACCGTCTCGGCGGACGTTGCGCACCGCGATCCGCGCCTTCTCGGCATATTGATGGGCGAGCTTGGCGAGCTCCTTGCGGCGCTCCTCCGTCAGGTCGGGGATCGGCAGCCGGAGCAATTGCCCTTCGCTGATTGGGTTGAGGCCGGTCCCGGACGAGCGGATCGCCTTTTCGACCGCGCCAACGTTGGAGCGGTCCCAGACCTGCACGGTCAGCATCCGCGGCTCGGGCACCGAGATGGTGGCGACCTGGTTGATCGGCATGGTGGCGCCGTAGACCTCGACCTGGATCGGCTCGAGCAGGCTCGGGCTGGCGCGTCCGGTCCTGAGGCCACCTAGGTCGTGCTTCAGCACCTCGACGGCGCCGTGCATCCGCCTTTTGAGGTCCGCTTTATCATAGGCCGGCATCTTGTCCTCCCTCGTTCTGAACGATCGTCGCCGTGCCCTCCCCGCTCAGCACGCGGGCCAGATTGCCGCGCTCGCGGACATTGAAGACGACGATCGGAATGTCGTTGTCGCGGCACAAGGCGACCGCGCTCGCGTCCATCACCTTGAGATCGTCGGCGAGGACGCGCTGGAATGAGAGGCTGTCGTAGCGCCGCGCGCCGCTCTTCTTCTTCGGGTCGGCGTCGTAGATGCCGTCGACGCTGGTGCCCTTGAACAGGGCATCGCAGTTCATCTCGGCGGCGCGCAGCGCGGCGGCGGTGTCGGTGGTGAAGAAGGGATTGCCGGTCCCTGCGGCGAAGATGACGATGCGGCCCTTCTCCATGTGGCGGATGGCGCGGCGGCGGATGTAGGGTTCGGAGACGGTCGCCATCGGGATCGCCGACAGGACGCGGGTGTCGACGCCGATCTGCTCGAGCGCGTTCTGGAGCGCGAGCGCGTTCATCACGGTGGCCAGCATCCCCATGTAATCGGCGCTGGTCCGGTCGAATCCCTTGGCGGCTGCGGCGAGGCCGCGGAAGATGTTGCCGCCGCCGACCACCAGGCAGAGCTCGTGCCCAGCCTTCTTGGCCTCGGCGATCTCGCCGGCGAGGCGGGCGACGGTCTCGGGATCGATGCCGAACGGCCCCTCCCCCATTAGCGCCTCGCCCGACAGCTTCAGCAGGATCCGGTTGAAGCGCGGGCGCGGCATGGGGTGCTGTGGTCCGTTGGCAGGCTGGGCGGAAAGGTGGCGCACCTTAGTCAGGAGACGCCACCCTGCCAAGCATCTTGCCCCCCCCGTCGGCGGGGGCCGAAGCGCTCTTTCAGGACACCGGCTCGGGCTTGCCGACGCCGGAGGCGGCGGCGACTTCGGCGGCGAAGTCGCTCTCCTTCCTCTCAATGCCTTCGCCGAGCTGGAAGCGGACGAAACCGGCGATCCTGACGGGTGCTTCGAGCCGCTTCGCCTCTGCCGCGACCACGTCTTCGACCTTGGTCTTGTTGTCGATGACGAAAACTTGCGAGAGCAGCGCATTCTCCTTGCGGAACTTCGCGACAGCGCCCTCGACCATCTTTTCGACGACATTGGCGGGCTTGCCCGACTCCTTCGCCTTTTCGGCGGCGATCGCCCGCTCGCGCTCGATCAGCCCGGGATCCAGCTCCGCGCCGGTGAGCGCCTGCGGATTGGCCGCCGCGATGTGCATCGCAAGCTGCTTGCCCAGGCCGGTCAGCGCCTCCGTGCCGGCGCCGCTCTCGAGCGCGACCAGCACGCCGATCTTGCCGAGCCCCGGCGCGACGGCGTTGTGCACATAGGGAACGACGACGCCTTCGGCGACCTCGAGCACCGCCGCGCGGCGCAGCGTCTGGTTCTCGCCGATGGTGGCGATATTGGTGGTGAGCTTCTCATCCACGGCTCCGCCGCCGGGCCAGTCCGCGCGCTTCAGCGCCTCGACGTCGGCGCCGGCGTCGAGCGCCAGCTCGGCGACGGTGCGGACGAACTCCTGGAACTGCTCGTTCTTGGCAACGAAATCGGTCTCCGAATTGACTTCGACGACCGCGCCCCTGGCGCCGCGAACGGCGACGCCGACCAAGCCTTCTGCGGCGGTGCGCCCCGCCTTCTTGGCGGCGGCGGCGAGGCCCTTGGTCCTCAGCCAGTCGATCGCGGCCTCCATGTCGCCGCCGGTCTCGCCCAGCGCCTTCTTGCAGTCCATCATGCCGGCGCCGGTGCGCTCGCGCAGTTCCTTGACGGTGGCGGCCGTGATCATGTCTCGTTTCCTCAGGTTTGCGTGCCCCGGCGCAGGCCGGGGTCCCGCTAACAGAAAATTCTGGGTCCCGGGCTCCGCCGGGACCCAATCACCTTCAGGCCTCGGCCAGCGCCGCCTCGGGCGGCGGCTCGTCCATCGCGCCGACGTCCTCGCCGCGGGCGGCGGCGCCGCCCTGCTGGCCGGCGAGCAC
>JALYHK010000295.1 GCA_030776605.1 Pseudomonadota bacterium | reverse complement strand
CCTTCGCGGCCAGCGCGACGCAGCGGGCGATCTCGACGGTGTCGGCGCAGGCGGCGAGCGTGTCGGCCTCGAGCCTGGTCGCGTAGCACTGCAGCATGGGCGCGCCGTCGCCGCCAGCCTTGCGATATTCGACGTCGAGGCTCAGCGCCGCCTCGAGCGTGATGCCGGCGCTGGTGTCCGGGTCGCTCCAGTTGCGCACCGTGTTTTCGTGCTTGCCGACGATCTCGGCGCAGCGGGGCCAGCCGATCAGCGCGGCGACGCTCGTCAGCGCGCGCTCGAAGGTGAGAGGCGCGCGTCGCTTGGTCATGCGCCCGGCCTGCCGGCAGCGAAGCGGTGCCGCGCATCGCCGGGAACAAGGTCGGCCGCCGGAGCGGGTGAGCTAGACCGGGGAGTGTCCGGCGGCCGACAGGGGGCCGGCCCGAAAGGAGAGAAGGCCGGCGGGATCGAGGAGAGCGCCGCCTGGAGGCAGCGGAGCGCGCGATGCTGCGCCGGCTTCAGCGTGCCGGCGTCGAGATCGGCGTCGAAGGAGTCGAGGACCGCCCGCGCGTCTGCGGCGAGGCCGGCGAGGGCGGTGGCGGGAGCGGCCGCGGCGAACGAGCGTGATGACCGCCGCTCGCTCACCGGACCGGATCCCCGAGCTGCCTCGATTGGAATTTGGGCCGCCGATCCCGATCGGAGATCAGCGGCCCTTCCCCTACTGTGGTGCGCCCAGCGGGGAGAGAGGAATGTTCGACGTCAGCGAGCGGGTAGAGATCGGGCCGCAGCTGATGGCGGCTGATCCCCGTAGCCGACTCGACCTTCAGGACGTGCTCAGCAGGGAGGTGGAGGCCCTTGTCCAGCCAGCGCCAGACGGCAGCTTGAGTCACGCCAAGAAGGCGCCCCATCGCCGACTGAGAGCCAATCTTCTCGACGGCGGCGCGCAGCGCGGCGGCAGGCGATTCGGCGACTCGATTCGCGTCCATGGCGGCAGCTAAAAGTATGGTTGTAGGCGAGTCAACCAGAAAATTGGGATCGAAGGCTACAACCGAAGCTTTAGCGTGGTGCGGGTGATCGACTCTGATCGTCTTCGCAGCAGGATGGCCGAGCGCGGCCTCTCCCAGTCTGAACTCGCCCGGCGGGTCGGGGTGAGCCAGGCGGCTGTCTACAACCTCGTTTCTGGCGGCGCCTATGGGTCGAAGCACATTCACCGGATCGCGCGCGAGCTCGGCACCACGCCGGCCTACCTGACCGGCGAGACGGACGATCCCGACGCCGACGCGCCACCGCCGCCGGAGCTGACGCCCGAGGAGGAGAAGCTGATCCAGGTCTATCGTCAGCTGCCGCGCGAAGATCGCGCCGCCCTGCTGCGGGTCGCCGAGTCGATGCTGAGATAGCTCCCAAAATGGACCTATCGTTCTACGCGGCCTCAGTCGCGCTATGCTGGTCCGTTGGGGAGGGCAGCGCCAACAATGCCGCCATGTTTCCGGGTGCAGCGTTGCAGTGATGCTTCACCGGACGAGCTCAGCGCCGACGAGGTCAAGTTGTTGACCGTGTTCCGGCTGCTCGGGACGGAGGAGAAGGCGGCGCTGAAACGGATCGCCGAGTCGATGCTCGGGCCGCGGACGATCCACTCGCCGCGGCTGAGCTACAGGGCAGGGGAAAGCGGGTGAGCACCTATTCCGTCGGACTGGTCGGCGAGTCGAACTATCAGGAGGCGATCCGGGCCTGCCGGGCGGGCGAGCGCGTCGAAGTCGTGCACGAGGTCGGCAACCCATACGACGAGCAGGCGCTCGCGGTCGTCACTGGTCGCGGGGCGACGATCGGCTACGTGCCGCGGTCGAGCTGGCTCCGCGACGCGATCCACGACGAGGGCCAGGGCTGCAGCGCGACGATCAGATCGGTCGGCCGCGGCGAACGCGGGCTGCTCGGCGTGGTGATCGAGGTGACGCTCAATGCCGGCGCGCTCGCGAGCCGCGCGTACAGCCGGGCGCGTTGACACGTGGAGAGAACAGATAGAGCGCTGCCGTCTCACGCGCGCGCCTTTCGCACTATGTTCCGTTCATTGGCGCTGCGTTATGGTCGGGCATGGGCTCGCCCGCTCGCCTCTCGCCGACGATGCGCAGCCGCAAGCTGCAGGCGCTCGACTTCATTAAGCGCTTCTTCGCCCAGTGGGGGCATTCGCCGACGCTGAGCGAGATCGCCGCGGCTCTGGGCGTCAGCAAGCAGCGCGCGTCCGGCCTGGTCGAGCGGCTGTCGCGCGAGCGCCAGATCGAGGTGGTCGCGAGCAAGCCGCGGGGAATCCGCCTGCCCGACCGCAGCGGCGAGTTCAGCGAAGCCGACGTGCTGCTGCGGCTGCAGCAGATGGGCGTCCACATCGTCGGGGGGTTGACGGAAAAGGGACTGCCCCCGCTGCCCGAGCTCGGCCATGATCCCGACCGGATCGAGCCGGATCGGAAGCCGCTTCCGGGGGGAAGCGGCGACGGCCGATCCGGAGCGGGGTCGATCGATGGAGCTGAAGCCGGCTGAGGCCAAAGTCATGCGCGCGATCGTCGCGCGCGAGCACAGGAAAGCGGCGGCCGAGCGGCGCCGGGCCCAGGCGGAGCACCGGGC
>JALYHK010000294.1 GCA_030776605.1 Pseudomonadota bacterium | reverse complement strand
GCTCTACATCAACGACGGCGCCTATGGCGCCTTGTTCGATGCGGCGCACATCGGCTGGCGCTTTCCGGTGCGGCTGGTACGCGAAGAGGCTTCGGACGCGCGCGAGATGGCATTCAGCTTCTACGGGCCGACCTGCGACGACCTCGACCATATGACCGGGCCGTTCCTGCTCCCAGCGGACGTGCAGCCGGGCGACTATATCGAGATCGGCATGCTCGGCGCCTACGGCTGCGCGATGCGCACCGGCTTCAACGGCTTCGGCAGCGTCGAGAAGGCGCTGGTCGAGGACGAGCCGATGGCGAGCCTCTACCGCGACGCCGAGGAACGGCCCGCGGCCTCGAACGTCGTTACGCTGTAGCACGACGCACCGCCGTTCGCCCTGAGCTTGTCGAAGGGCTGTTCTACTTTTTCACAAAAAGGGCAGGGCTTCGACAGGCTCAGCCCGAACGGAGCGATTCATGAACGAGGAAACCCGCATCAACGACACGCGCAAGGCGGAGCTGCTTTCCAGCGTCGTCGAGCATATCGACATAAAGAGCTTCGACGCCCGTCCGATCGTCAATGCGATGAAGAAGATGAGCTTCACCTCGCGCGACCTCGGCCGGGCGGCGGAGATCTACAACACGATGCTGTCGGACCCGGACTGCTCGATTTTCCTCGTCATCGCCGGCTCCACCTCGGCCGGCGGCTGCATGGACCTCTACGCCGAGCTGGTGCGCAACAACATGGTGGACGCGGTGGTCGCCACCGGCGCCACCATCGTCGACATGGATTTCTTCGAGGCGCTCGGCCACAAGCACTATCAGGCGCTCGAGATCCCCGACGACGACGCTTTGCGCTCGCTCTACATCGACCGGATCTACGACACCTATATCGACGAGGAGAAGCTCCAGCAGACCGACCACACGATTGCCGAGATCGCGAACGGGCTCGAGCCGCGGCCCTACAGCTCGCGCGCCTTCACTCGCGAGATGGGCAAGTGGCTGATGGAGCACGGCAAGAAGGAGAACAGCCTCGTCAAGCTCGCCTACGAGCATGACGTGCCGATCTTCTGCCCGGCCTTCACCGACAGCTCGGCGGGCTTCGGACTCGTCAAGCACCAGGTCGACCGGATGAAGGAAGGCAAGCCCTACCTGACGATGGACTCGATCGCCGACTTCCGCGAGCTCACCGACATCAAGATCGAGGCCGGCACCTCCGGGCTTCTGATGATCGGCGGCGGCGTTCCGAAGAACTTCATCCAGGACACGGTGGTGTGCGCCGAGATCCTCGGCCACGAGGACGTCGAAGTGCACAAATATGCGATCCAGATCACGGTCGCCGACGTGCGCGACGGCGCCTGCTCCTCCTCGACCCTCCAGGAGGCGGCGAGCTGGGGCAAGGTCTCGACCGCGATGGAGCAGATGGTGTTCGCCGAGGCGACCAGCGTCATGCCGCTCCTCGCCTCCGACGCCTACCACCGCGGCCATTGGAAGCAGCGCCAGCCCCGCCGCTTCGCCAAGATTTTCGACTAGGAACGCCGCCGCCTGAAGGTTGGCGGAGGCGGGGGCAGATAAGGCGGCGGCGACCCAGCGCCCGTCTTTACACCTCCGCAACAATGTCGCACGGTCCCGGGCGCAACTTGGGGGAGGTGCCTTTTCATGGAACAGAGTCCAATCCTGCTGCCGGTCGCGGTGCTCGTCGCCTGGTCTATCGTGATGATGCTGTGGATGGTCGTGACCCGCTTCGCCGCGTTCAGGGCCAGGGGGATCAGCCTCAAGGGTGCGGTGGGCGGCCGGCCCGGCATGTTCGACGGCATGGTCGACGACCGGGCGCAGTGGAAGGCGCACAACTACATCCACCTGATGGAGCAGCCCACGCTCTTCTACGCGATCGCGCTGACGCTGGCGCTGATCGGCGAGGGCGATGGCCTCAACGAGACGCTCGCCTGGGCCTATGTGGCCTTGCGCGTGGTGCACAGCTTCATCCAGGCGACGGTGAATATCATCCTCTACCGCTTCCTGGTGTTCACGCTCGCATCGCTGGCGCTGATCGGGCTGACGGTGAATGCGCTGCTCGCGCTGACCGGCTGAGGCCCTTAGCGGCCGAAGGCGGCCGCCAGCTCGACGTGGGTGGACCAGCGGAACTGGCCGACCGGCTTCGCCCACAGCAGCCGATAGCCGCCTTCGCACAAAATCTTCGCATCGCGGGCGAAGGTGCTGGGATTGCACGACGCGTAGGCGATCCTCGGCACCTGCGAGCGGGCGAGCTCGGCTGACTGCTCCTTGGCGCCGGCGCGCGGCGGATCGAGCACCACCGCCTCGAAGCGGCCGAGTTCCTGCCCCGTAATCGGGCGGCGGAACAGGTCGCGGTGATCGACGAAGACCGGGCGGCCGGCGCGGTTCGCCGCCGCCTTCAGCGCCAGCGCCGCGGCGCGCGCGCCCTCGGCCGCGAGCACCCGCCCCTCGAGCGCCAAAGCGAAGGCGCCGAGGCCGGCGAACAGGTCCGCGGACCGCGTGGGGCTGCCCAGGGCCTGGCGCACCGCCGCGACCAGCGCCACCTCGCCGTCCTCGGTCGCCTGGAGGAAGCCGCCGACGGGGAAGCCAACAGG
>JALYHK010000293.1 GCA_030776605.1 Pseudomonadota bacterium | reverse complement strand
CGCCTGCCTCGCGCGGGTGATCCTCAACGAAGCCGGCAACCAGCCGCGCGCGGGCCAGCTGGCCGTTGCCCAGGTGGTGATGAACCGGATGCGCTCGCCCCGCTTCCCGAACAGCATCTGCGGCGTGATCAACCAGCGCGGTCAGTTCGCGAGCATCCGCAGCTTCCATCCCCCGCGCAGCGGCGCCCGCTGGCGGCGCGCGCTCGCCATCGCCCGCGACGCCCGCGATGGGGTTAGCGCGCCGGTGGTTGGGCGCGCGCTTTATTTCCACGCGACCCACGTGCGCCCCGGCTTCGCGCGCAGCCGCACCCGCGTCGCCCAGCTCGGCGACCACATCTTCTACCGCTAGAAATGGGCTGCCCCGGCGGCCGGGGCCTCCTCAGCCGACGATCTCTTCGGGCGTGAAGAAGAAGTCGATCTCGGTCCGCGCATTCTCCGCGCTGTCCGAGCCGTGGACGGTGTTCGCCTCGATCGATTCGGCGAAGGTGCGGCGGATGGTGCCTTCCGCGGCTTCCTTGGGATTGGTCGCGCCCATCACCTTGCGGTTGAGGGCGACCGCATCCTCGGCCTCGAGCACCTGGACGACTACCGGACCGGAGGTCATGAAGGCGACGAGGTCGTTGAAGAACGGCCGCTCCCTGTGGACGGCGTAGAAGCCCTCGGCCTGCTCACGGCTCATCCGGATGCGCTTCGAGGCGACGACCCGCAGGCCCGCCTTCTCGAGCATGTTGGTGACCGCGCCGGTGATGTTCCGACGCGTGGCGTCCGGCTTGATGATCGAAAAGGTGCGTTCGGTCGCCATGCGATCTGGGGCTCCGTCGATTTGGGGGGTGATTTGGCGCGCTCTCTAGGCGGGCGCCCGCCGAAGGGCAAGGCTCAGGGGCCTTGCACCCAGCGGCCGCGCTCGTCCTTCTTCCAGTAGCGCAGCTCCGCCTCCGGCCGTGCGCGCAGCTTCCGCCACTGCCCGCGCGCCTCTTCGAGGCTGGAGGCGTCGAAGAAGTAGAAGGCGCGCTCGAAGCCGAGCGCCTCGTCGCGCCAGCGGCCGTCGGCGAGCGCGATGTTGCGGGCCCCGTTGGCCGGCTCGGCCTCCGGGGAGAGCAGCACCGGCTGCGCCTCGGGCTTGGGGCCGTCGCTTCGCCCGTGCGGAAGGAAGCTATCGGGCGCGTAGCTCCAGAGCCCCGCGTCGAGCGTCGAAAGCAGCGGCTCGGCGGCGACCACGAGCAGCCTTCCGCCGCTCGTCAGCACCTTTTCGCAGATGCTCGGCAGCACGCGCTCGATGGGGGTGCCGGAGAGCTGATAGAAATCGACGAGCATCAGCCCGCCGCGCGCGCCTCGTGATTGTCGGCGACGTAGCGGTCGATGAGGGCGACCCCGAAGCCGGTCGCGCCCTTGTCGTAGAGGTGGCCCGGCTTGTCGGCCCAGACCATGCCGGCGACGTCGAGGTGCGCCCACTTGGTCCCCTCCTCGACGAAGCGCCCGAGGAAGCATGCCGCCGTGATCGACCCGCCTTCGCGCACGCTGCTGTTCTTCATGTCTGCGATCTGCGAGTCCATCAGCTTGTCGTACGCCTCGCCCATCGGCATCCGCCACAATCTGTCGCCGCTGGCGGTTCCGGCCGCGCTCAGCTGCTCGGCAAGGCCGTCGTCGTTGGCGAACATGCCCGCATATTCGTGGCCGAGCGAGATGATCATCGCGCCGGTCAGCGTGGCGAGATCGATCATCACCTCGGGCTTATACTCGCGCTGCGCCCAGGTCATCGCGTCGCACAGCACCAGGCGGCCTTCGGCGTCGGTGTTGATCACCTCGATCGTCTGCCCCGACATCGAGGTGACGACGTCGCCCGGCCGCTGGGCGTTGCCGTCCGGCATGTTCTCGGCGAGGGCGCAGATGCCGACCACGTCGGCCTGCGCCTTGCGGGTGGCGAGCGCCTTGATCGCGCCCGCGACCGCGCCCGCGCCCCCCATGTCCCACTTCATCGCCTCCATCCCCTGGGCCGGCTTGATCGAGATGCCGCCGGTATCGAAGGTGATCCCCTTGCCGATGAACACCACCGGCTTGCCCGCGCGTCCCTCCGCCCCCCGCCACCGCATCGCCAGCAGGCGCGGCGGGCGCACCGAGCCCTGGGCGACGCCGAGCAGCGCCCCCATGCCGAGCTCGCGCATCTCCTTCTCGTCGAGAACCGTGAATTCGACGCCGAGGCCTTCCATCGCGTCGCGGCAGCGCTCGACGAAGCTCTCGGGATAGATGACGTTGGCTGGCTCGGTGACCAGCGACCGGGTGAGCGACAGGCCCTCGAGCACCGCCTCCAAGTGGCGCCACTCTTCGTCCGCGCCTTCCTCTGCACCGACGATCACCACCTCCTCGAGCGTCGGCTTCTGCTTGCGGCCGAGCTTGGTCCGATAGACGTCGTAGCGCCAGCTCCGGGCGGCCGCGCCGAAGCCGGTGCGCGCGGCGCTGCGCGCATCGAGCCCCAGGCCGGCCACGTCGATCGCGAGGCGCGTCTCGCCCGAGGTCAGCAGCCGGGCGGCGAGCGCGCCGCCGACGCGTTCGTAGATCGCCTCCTCGTCCTTCTTGCCGCCCATGCCGACGAGAAGGAG
>JALYHK010000292.1 GCA_030776605.1 Pseudomonadota bacterium | reverse complement strand
CCGCCGCCGCTGGCGACGAAGCCTGGCCCCGTGGCCGTGCCAGCCGCAGTGCCGCCGGTCCCGCCCGCCGAGCTGCCGCTGTTGCGGCTGCCGCCGGTTTCGGAAGCGCCGGTCACCACCTTGTCGGTGCCTTCGGGAAGTCCTTGTTCGCGCGGGGGCATATGCATCTCCATGGGTTTTTCGCGGTGGATGTGATTTCCTTCAGAAACACCCGTGCGGCGGCTTCCGTTCCGAGCGCCCCCGCGGAAAGTTGCGTCTCCCGGGCCGGGCCGATAAGCCGCCCTCGCACCCCCGCATAGCTCATGACGAGGCCGCAACGAATGACCGCCATCCTCGACCTCCACGCCCGTCAAATCCTCGACAGCCGCGGCAACCCTACGGTCGAGGTCGATGTGCTGCTCGAGGACGGGAGCAAGGGCCGCGCGGCGGTCCCATCCGGCGCCTCGACCGGCGCGCACGAGGCGGTCGAGAAGCGCGACGGCGACGGGCGGCGCTGGCACGGCAAGGGCGTCGGCCAGGCCGTCGATGCGGTGCGCGGCGAGATCGCCGAGGCTTTGGTCGGGCTCGAGGCGGAGGACCAGGTCGAGATCGACACGCTGCTCTGCGATCTCGACGGGACCGAGAACAAGTCGCGGCTCGGCGCCAACGCCATCCTCGGCGTCAGCCTCGCGGTCGCCAAGGCGGCCGCCGAGGCGCGGGGCCTGCCGCTCTACCGCTACGTCGGCGGCGTCTCGGCGCGCGTGCTGCCGGTGCCGATGATGAACATCATCAACGGCGGCGAGCATGCCGACAATCCGATCGACTTCCAGGAGTTCATGGTGATGCCGGTCGGCGCGGACAGCCTCGCCGAGGCGGTGCGCTGCGGCGCCGAGATCTTCCACACGCTGAAGAAGCGGCTCGCCGCGGCCGGGCTTTCCACCGCGGTCGGGGACGAGGGCGGCTTTGCCCCCCAGCTCGCCTCGACCCGCGACGCGCTCGACTTCATCATGAGGTCCGTCGAGGAGGCGGGATACCGCCCCGGCGAGGACGTCGTGATGGCCCTCGACTGCGCGGCGACCGAATTCTTCCGCGACGGCGCCTACCATATGGAAGGCGAGGGAAGGACGCTCTCCCCGGCCGAGATGGCCGACTATCTCGCCGCGCTCGCCGGCGACTATCCGATCCGCTCGATCGAGGACGGTATGGCCGAGGACGATTTCGAGGGCTGGAAGGCGCTGACCGACGCAATCGGCGACGAGATCCAGCTGGTCGGCGACGACCTGTTCGTCACCAACCCCAAGCGCCTCGTCATGGGCATCGATATGGGGCTGGCCAACGCGTTGCTGGTCAAGGTCAACCAGATCGGGACGCTCACCGAGACGCTCCAGGCGGTCGAGACCGCCCACCGCGCCGGCTATACCGCGGTGATGTCGCACCGCTCCGGCGAGACCGAGGACACCACCATCGCCGACCTCGCCGTCGCCACCAACTGCGGCCAGATCAAGACCGGCTCGCTCGCCCGCTCGGACCGGCTCGCCAAGTACAATCAGCTGATCCGCATCGAGGAGGAACTCGGCACCACCGCCCGCTATGCGGCGCGGAGCATCTTCGATAGCATCGGCGAGTGATCGCAGCCGCTCGCCGCTTTCGTACTGGCCGCCGGCGTGGGCAGGACGGGCCGGACAAGCCCTATGCCTGCACCTTCGTGGAGGCGGGCGATTGGCTGCCGGGGCGGCCGCGCCTCGAGACGCCGCCGAGCTGTCGCCTGGCTCGCCGAGCCGGCGCCGCCGCGTTCCGCCGCAGTTTGGATTCGGCCCGGCGATGATCGCTTGATTCTCCCGCCTTTTCCTGATTCTGTAGCCGGGCGATGGCGGGGGTTCATAATCCAGCTTCACTGATCAGGCGGGCGGCGGTTCCGGCCGTCGCTTTTCTCGTCATCGCCAATTTCGCCGGCTACGCTCTGATGGGCGACAACGGCATCCTCTCCTGGGGCGACTATCGGCGCCAGAAGGCCGAGCGGAGCGTCGAGCTGACGCGGCTTGAGGCGGAGCGGGCGCGGCTCCAGCACCGCGCCAATCTGCTCGATCCGCGCAACGCCGATCCGGATCTTGCCGAGGAGCTGGTCCGCCGCGACCTCGGCTATCTCCGCCCCGACGAAATCGTCATCCGCATCGACGATTAGCGCCCGGCACAAAGTTGCGCGGCGGGGCGTTTGCCGCCATAGAGCCGCCGGATTTCAAGAGCCGAAAGGGAAGGGCCCCGACGCCGTGGCCAAGGCAGCATCGCCGAAACGCGCCAGAGCCGAAGCTCCGCAACAGGAGCAGCAGGCGGCGCCGGAGCGGGAGCGCCCAATCCGGCCCGAACGCTATCAGGCGAGCCGAGACGAGCTCGTCGAATTCTATCGCCAGATGCTGCTCATCCGCCGCTTCGAGGAGCGCGCCGGCCAACTCTACGGGCTGGGGCTGATCGGCGGCTTCTGCCATCTCTACATCGGCCAGGAGGCGGTCGCCGTCGGGCTCCAGTCGGCGATGGATCCGGCGAAGGATTCGGTCATCACCGGCTATCGCGACCACGGCCACATGCTCGCCTACGGCATCGACCCGAAGGTGATCATGGCCGAACTC
>JALYHK010000291.1 GCA_030776605.1 Pseudomonadota bacterium | reverse complement strand
ACCCCGCCCTGCCGGTGCGGCCGGTCCACGCGCGCTTCGGCAAGGGACGGCGGGCCGAGCCGGTCGCCCAGCTGTTCGAGAAGGGGCAGGCGCGGTTCGCCGGCGCCTTTCCCGAGCTCGAGGACGAGCTGGCCGGGCTGACCGCGGGCGGCGGCTACGAAGGGCCGGGGCGCTCGCCCGACCGCGCCGACGCGATGGTCTGGGCGATGACCGAGCTGATGCTGGGCGCGCGGGCCGAGCCGCGGGTGCGGGGGCTTTGAGCTGGTTTGCTAAGTTGCGGCGGAACGGTCATGACGGAGGCGCTGTCTTTCGGAAGGCAAATGGCCGAGCGCATCGTCGATATTGCCGTGCTGGTTCGCGCCGAATGGGACGGTGAGGCCGGCGTGTGGGTCGCGACCAGCGAGGACGTTCCGGGGCTCGTCGTCGAGCATTCCGATTTCCGGGCGCTCCAGGAGATGGTGCTGGAGCTCGTCCCGCTCCTGCTGGCGGAGAACAAGATGCTGCCGCCGGAGCATGGCACGTTCGAGGTGCCGGTGCATATCGCCGCACAGGCGATCTCCAAGGGGCGGGCGAAGGTCGCCGCCTGAGAGCCCGATCTCCGGCGGCCGGTTCGTCGTGCAGCACGATCTGTCGGCGAAGCTCGCCGTGAACAGCATATTGAAGCAGGGCGAAGAGCGGCTTTAGCGGCGGCCCTCGGCTCCGCCCCCAAGCGGTTTCCAGGGAGAACGACATGAAATTCTGGTTCGGCCGGAAGGCCGCGCGGGGGGTCGCGCGGCCTTTTCTTTTTCGCGCCTGGCAGGGGGCGCCGCAGCTGGGGGACTGGCCACGCAGCTACGAGGCGCAGCTGCGCGAGGCCTATCTCGCCAACCCGGTCGCGCAGCGGGCGGTGCGGCTGGTCGCCGAATGCGTGGCCTGGGCGCCGGTCTACGGGATGCGCGAAAATGCTACTCTCGCGCAGGGAGAGAAGGACGGCGCTTCGACGGGCTCGGGGCGAGCGGTCTCCCTCGTTCCCCCGGCGCTGCTCGAGACGGTGGCGGCGCAGCTGCTGCTGCACGGCAACGCCTTCGTCCAGATCCTGTGCGACGGCGAGGGCGCGCCGGCCGAGCTGTTCGCGCTGCGGCCGGAGCGGGTGAAGGTCGAGCCGGACGCCGGCGGCTGGCCCGCCGCCTATCTCTACAAGGCAGGCGAGGCGAAGAGCCGGCTGCCGGCGCGCGACGCGCTCGGCCGGCCCTCGCTCGTCCACCTCAAGGCGATGCATCCGCTCGACGACCATTACGGGCTCGGCTGCCTCGGCGCCGCGGCGGGGGCGGTGGCGGTCCACAACGCGGCGGCGAAGTGGAACAAGGCCTTGCTCGACAATGCGGCGCGGCCCTCGGGCGCTCTCATCTCCGGGGCGGAGGAAGCGCTCTCGGCCGAGCAGTTCGCCCGGCTGCGCGAGGAGATCGAGGCGCAGTTCGCCGGCACAGCCAATGCCGGGCGGCCGATGCTGCTGGAAGGCGGGCTCAGGTGGCAGGCGATGGGGCTGACGCCGGCCGACATGGACTTTGCCGCGCTCAAGGCGGCGGCGGCGCGCGAGATCGCGCTCGCCTTCGGCGTGCCGCCGATGCTGCTCGGCCTGCCCGGCGATTCGACCTACGCCAACTACCGCGAGGCGAACCGGGCGCTGTGGCGGCTCACCGTGCTGCCGCTCGCCGGCAGGATCCTCGCCGGGCTCGCCGGCGCGCTCGCCGCCTGGTGGCCGGGGCTGCGGCTCGAGGTCGACGTCGACCAGGTCACCGCGCTGGCGCAGGACCGCGAGCGGCTGTGGGCGCAGATCAGCGCCGCCGACTTCCTGACGCGCGAGGAGAAGCGCGAGATGCTGGGCCTCGCGCCCGAGCCCTCACCTTCCCTCTCCCCGAGCGGGAGAGGGGCTCGATTGGAGGACGATCGATGAGCAGCGAGAATGCGCCGGTGCTGGCGCGGCTGATGGCGCAGGCGCAGGGCCAGGGCGCCGACCTGGTGACGCTGCGCGCGCTCGCCGAGGAGGCGAGCGAGCTCGGCGCGATGCGCGCGCTCGAGACGCTCGGGCTGGGCGATGCCAGCGCGCGCCGCGACATGGACGAGCTTCGCGAGCTGCTCCAGGCGTGGCGCGATGCGAAGAAGACGGTGTGGAAGGAAGCGGTCACCTGGGCAATCCGGATCATGCTGGCGCTGCTGGTGCTGGGCATGAGCATCCGGCTCGGCCTGTTCGAGACGCTGCGGTGATCCGCGGGGCCCCCTCCACCAGCCTTTGGCTGGTCCCCCTCCCCCTCCCGGGGAGGATTTGATGAGGTTCGCGGGTTATGCGGCGGTGTTCGACCGGCCGGACCGCGGCGGCGACGTGGTGCGGCCCGGGGCGTTCGCGCGCAACCTGAGGCGCGGCGCGCGGGCGGTGCCGCTGCTCTGGCAGCACGAGCCGGGGCGGCCGATCGGCCGGATCGAATATCTGAGGGAGGACCGCCGCGGCCTGAGGGTGATCGGGCGCCTGTCCGAAGGCGCGGCCGGGCGCGAGGCGGCGGCTTTGCTGAAGGAGGGCGCGCTGACGGGGCTGAGCTTCGGCTACCGGGTGCGGGCGGCGAGGGGCGCGGCGCCGCGCGAGCTC
>JALYHK010000290.1 GCA_030776605.1 Pseudomonadota bacterium | reverse complement strand
CGTCCGTCAGGTCCTCAAAGTCGTCGGCGGAGCCGGTGTGGAGTGCAACTCCAAGCCCCGGGCGGATGAAGAGCCGGTCTCCGAATTTCGCGGAAAGGCCGGCGACCGCAAAATGGGTCTGCCCTTCGGTATGAGCCGAGAGGAAGGCGTAGGGCTGCAGTGGGGTGCGCGCGATCCGGTCGCCGCGCCAGCCGAGCTGGAAGTCCATGCCCTCGTTGAGGCCGCGCAGGTTGAGCGGCGTGTCGATGTCGTGGGCGTAGAAGCCGCCAAACACCTCGTCCGCCTTGGCGGGCGCGGCGGCGATCAGCAGAAGCGGCAGGACGGCGGAAAGGCTCTTGATGCGCATGCGTGCTCCTGTGCGATCGGCCGGGGCTGAACCGCCGACGCGCGCGCGCGGTTCCGGAACTCCCGCTGCGGCGCCGGGTTGGTGCCCCATGAGCGATCCCGACACCAATCCCGGCGACGAGGCCGCGCCGGGCACGCCCGGTACCGGCGAGAACATCTGCCCGCGCTGCAACGGCAGCGGACGCGACGGCGGCCGCGCCTGCGCGCTGTGCGGCGGCACCGGCAAGGTGGTCGAGGGGCTCGCCGGCGGCTGACCGGCGGCCGCGGTTACGGGACCGGCTGGCCCTGCGGATTGATGCGGCGGTCCTCGCGGGCCTGGCGCATCATCTCGGCCCAGCAGCCGGTGAAGCCGCCCGGCCCGACGGTCGAGCAGCTCTGGATCCCCGTGCGCCCGACATATTCGAGGCTGCGCGCCGTAACCGCCCACGACTGCCCCTCGGGCGACTGGGGGCTGCCGCGCAGCGGCTCGGGGATGCGGAAGCGGTCGTCCTCCGGCATCCGTGCGCAGACGACGATCTCCTCCTCGGTGCTCGGCGGGCAAGGGTCGTTGCCGTAGACGATCAGCCGACTGACCCGCCGCGCGTCGGCCACCTCCTCCTGGGCGGCGGCGGCGACTTCGCCGAAGGCGAGGCCGGCGCCGGCGGCGAGGGCGAGCGAGAGCGGAACGATGCGGTTCATGACGCCTCCTGCGGCTCCGGGCCTGTCGGAGCCTTTGCCGGAAAAAGCCGCGATCTAAGCAGTTTGTTCCGGCGCGGGCCGCCGCTCGGGCTCAGTCGTCCCCGGCCTGCGCCCGCTCGATCTCCTCGGCCTCGCGGTCGATCCGGCGCAGCCGGTTCTCGCGCGCCTCGTCGATCAACCGGCTCCAGCTGATGCCTTGGCCCTGCGCGCGCTCGGCGCGGGCCTGGCGGACCAGCGCGTCGTGGCAGCCGATGAAGCCGCCCGGCCCGACCGGCGAGCAGCTCCCGATCCCGCCGCGGCCGACGTAGCTCAGCTCGATCGCGCGGTTGGTCCAGCTCTCGGCGGCGCGCTCGTTCGGGTTGGCGCGCATCCCCCGCGGGATACGGAAGCGCTCTTCCTCGGGAAGCCGGGCGCAGACGATGATCTCCTCCTCGCTGCTCGGCGGGCAGTCGTCGGCGCCGTAGACGATGAGCTGGTTGACCCGCGCGTCGGGCCCGCCCGGCGCGGCCTCCTGCTGGGCGGAGGCGGGCGCGGCAAGGACGGCCGCGGCGGCGAGGAGGGGCAGTCGCATCGGAAGCTCAGATCCTTTTCGAAAGCGCGATGGCGGCGCGGCAGCCGGCGCGGATGAGGGCGGAGAGGATGGGATAGCCGAGCGCCGTCTCGGCGCCGGCGGCGATGGCGGTGTCGCGGTGCTCGAGCTCCTCGGCCCGGAACTCGCGGATCGCCGCGGCGAGCTCGGGATCCTCGGCCCCGAGCGCGCGCAGCTGGTCCGAATAGTGGCGGTCGATCTCGGTCTCGACCGCTGCGGTGCAGGCCATCGCCGCCTGCGGGCTGATCAGCGCGGTCGCCGCCCCGAGCGCGTGGCCCGCCCGATCCCAGAGCGGCTGGAGCAGGGTGGGCCGCACCCCGCGGGCGGCGATCAGCGCGTCGAAGCGTGCGAGGTGCCGCTGTTCCTGCGCCGCCATCCGGGCGATCGCGGGCGAGCAGGGGCCGCGGTCGCCGAGCACCGCGAGCTGCCCCGCATAGATGCGGGTGGCGCCATATTCCCCCGCCTGGTCGACGCGCAGCATCGAGGCGACGTCGGGCCGCTCGTCGCCGGGCCGCCAGGCGGGCGCGGCGGTCAGGTCCGGATGCGCGGTCGTCTCAGGCTCAGCCATAGGATCACCACGGCAAACAAGGTGGAGAGGATCGCGTTCCATCCGGCCATCGAGACGGCGAACAGCTGCCACTGGACCTGGTCGCAGCGGATCACCGGCGCGGCCATGATGTCGGCGAGCGGGTCGGCGCTGCCGCCGGCGACGGCGCTGCACTGGGTGAAGCCCTCGAAAAGCCCCGCCTCGATGCCGGCGTGCCACGCGCCGATCGCCCCGCTCGCCAGCATCCCGAGCGCCGCCAGCCAGACGAGGCTGCGGCCGCGGTCGGGCAGGCGGTGCATGGCCGCATAGGAGGCGAGCGCGAAGGCGAGCGCCGCCCAATGCGCCCAGCGCTGCCAGTAGCACATCTCGCAAGGCGCGAGGCCGCCGAGATATTGCGAGCCGTAGGCGCCGGCGAGGAGTCCCGCCGGCGTCAGGGCGGCGAGCAGCCGCGCGCGGTCCAGGCT
>JALYHK010000289.1 GCA_030776605.1 Pseudomonadota bacterium | reverse complement strand
GATGTCGACTCCGCGCCCCGCCATGTTCGTCGCGACGGTGACCGCGCCGATGCGGCCGGCCTGCGCGACGATGTCGGCTTCCTTGAAATGGTTCTTCGCGTTCAGTACCTCATGGGGGATGCCCCGCCGCAGCAGCATCCCGGCGAGCTTCTCGCTCTTCTCGATCGAGACGGTGCCGACGAGCACCGGCTGGCCCTTCTCCTGCCGCTTCTTGATCTCCTTGGCGATGGCGCCGAACTTGTCGGTGATGTTCTTGTAGAACTCGTCGTCCTCGTCGATTCGCCTGACCGGTTCGTTGGTCGGGATCGACACCACGTTCATCTTATAGATGTCGAAGAACTCCGGCGCCTCGGTCATTGCCGTGCCGGTCATTCCGGCCAGCTTCGGGTACATGCGGAAATAGTTCTGGAAGGTGATCGAGGCGAGCGTCTGGTTCTCGGGCTCGATCGGCACGCCCTCCTTCGCCTCCACCGCCTGGTGGAGCCCTTCCGACCAACGGCGGCCTTCCATCATCCGACCGGTGAACGGGTCGATGATGATCACCTTGTCGTCCTTGACGATATAGTCGATGTCCCGCTTGAAGGCGACATTGGCGCGCAGCGCCTGGTTGAGGTGGTGGACGACCTGAGTGTTCTCATAGTCGTAGAGGTTGCTGCCCTCGAGCAGCCCTTCCGCCTCCAGCAGCCGCTCCATCCGCTCGGTGCCTTCCTCGGTGAGCAGGACGCGCTTGTCCTTCTCGTCATATTCGTAATCGTCGGGCGACATCTCCTTCACGATGCGGTCGAGGGCGATGTAGAGCTCCGACTTGTCGTCGGTCGGCCCGGAGATGATCAGCGGCGTGCGCGCCTCGTCGATCAGGATCGAATCGACCTCGTCGACGATGGCATAGTGGAACGGCCGCTGGACCATCGAAGCGCGGTCGTATTTCATATTGTCGCGCAGATAGTCGAAGCCGAGCTCGTTGTTGGTCGCGTACGTGATGTCCGCCTGATAGGCCTCGCGCCGCTGATAGTCGGGCAGGTTCGGGACGATGACGCCCACGGTCATGCCGAGGAAGCGGTAGATGCGGCCCATCCAGTCGGCGTCGCGACGGGCGAGATAGTCGTTGACAGTGACGACGTGGACGCCCTTGCCCTCCAGCGCGTTGAGGTAGACGGCGAGGGTCGCGACGAGCGTCTTGCCCTCGCCGGTCTTCATCTCGGCGATCTCGCCCCGGTGGAGCACGATGCCGCCGATCATCTGGACGTCGTAGTGGCGCTGGCCGAGCGTGCGCTTGGCGGCCTCGCGGACGGTGGCGAAGGCTTCGGGCAGGATGTCGTCGAGGCTCTCGCCTTCGGCGAGGCGGGCGCGGAAGATCTCCGTCTGGCGGCGCAGCTCCTCGTCGGTCATCGCCTCGGCGGTCGGCTCGAGCGAATTGATCCGGTCGACGATCTTGCGCGCCGAGCGGACGTAGCGCTCGTTCGACGATCCGAAAATGGCCTTGGCTAAACCGCCGAGCATGGGCGTTCCTGTTCTTTGATTGGGGCGTTCACCCGGAGCGGCCCCGAGCCGCCGCTCCCGTGGGAAATGACCCGCGCGATGTAGGGTTGGCACCAATCCAAGTCAATTGACGCGGCCGCCCGACGAGCTGCCGCGGCACGACAGGTTCGAGGCTCCAAAGCCGCGGACTGGAGGCGACGCCGCCCGGCTAAAGCGCGCCTTCGAGCCAGCTCTGGATTTGCCCTTTGGGGGCGGCGCCGACCTTGGTGGCGGCGGGCTGGCCGTTTTTGAACAGGATCATCGTCGGGATGCCGCGCACCCCGTAGCGCGCCGGGGCGACCGGACTGTCGTCGATGTTGAGCTTGGCGATCGTCACCTTATCGCCCAGCTCGTTTGCAAGCTCCTCGAGCGCGGGCGCGATCATCCGGCAAGGGCCGCACCATTCGGCCCAGAAGTCCACCAGCACGGGCTTGTCCGCGCCGAGCACTTCCTGGCCGAAATCATTGTCGGTGACGGTCTTGATAGCCATGGCAATCTCCTGATCGGTCGCGGGCGATGTAAGGGCGGCACCGGCGATGCTCAAGCGGGCGCGTGCGCCGCTAGCAGCGCCTCGGGCAGCGGAAGCAGCACGGGCCCCGAGGTATAGAGCAGCGCCGCCTCGACCGGCCGGTCCGGGAAGATGACGCGCAGCGCCGCGGCATAAGCGGCCATCTGGCGAAGATGCGCCGTCGGCACCTCCTCCGGAGCGGCGGGGACGGCGCGGCCGGTCTTGAAGTCGGCGACGAGGATGCGCTCGGACGCGACCAGCAGCCGATCGACGGTTCCTGCGACGACGAAGCCGCCCTCGACGACCGCGGCGATCGGCGCCTCGGCCAGCGCCTCGGGTGCGAACAGCGCAGCAAAGCGCGGATCGCCGACGATCCGGCACGCGTCCTCGACCAGCGCCGCGCGAAAGCCTGGCTCGGCGACGCCGCAGGAGCGCTCCAGCCAGCGGTCGGCGGCTTCGGCGCGGTCGCCCTCTGGAACGTCGGGCAGGCGCTCGAACAATTGGTGGAGGAGCTTGCCGCGCAGCGCCGCCTGGCGCGCCTGCGGCCCCGGCGGCGGATCGGAGACGTCGTCCTCGGGAGTGGCGGAGGGGGCGAGCG
>JALYHK010000288.1 GCA_030776605.1 Pseudomonadota bacterium | reverse complement strand
CGCCATTCCCGGTTTTCGGCACATCGACATGATGCGCCGGTCGCTCGGCGACGAGATCGAGTTTGCGACGATCATGTGGTTCGATGATCTGAATGCGGTCGAGCACTTCGTCGGAGAGGATGCCGAGGTCGCGCATGTGCCGGCCTCCGCGCGGGCGGTGCTGGCGCGGTTCGACGAGCGGGCGGTCCATTACCAAGTGCTCGAGCGGCGCGAGCAGGCGGCGTGAAGATGCGCGCCGGCCAGATGATCGCGGCCGTCGTCCAGGCCGAGGTGGCGGCGGACGTTGAGGCGGGTTTGGAGCTGACGCGGGAGAAGGCACTCGAGGCCGCGGCTTCGGGGGCCGAGCTGATCGTATTCCCGGAGGCCTGGATCCCCGGCTACCCCGCCTGGCTGGACAGCTGCCGGGACGCGGCCCTGTGGGACCACCGGCCCGTCAAGTCGATCTTCGCGCGTATCGTCGAGAACAGCATCGCCATCCCCGGCCCGGCCCTTGACAACCTCGCCGCCACCGCCCGCGAGGCGGCGGCCACGGTGGTCGTGGGCATCAGCGAGCGCGTCGAGCGCGGCGTCGGGCGCGGCACGCTCTACAACTCACTGGTGACGATCGGTCCTGACGGGCGGCTGCTCAACCACCACCGCAAGCTGATGCCGACCTACACGGAGCGGCTCATCTGGGGCGCGGGCGATGTGGAGGGGCTGCGCGCCGTCGACACGCCGTCCGGGCGCGTGAGCGCGCTCGTTTGCTGGGAGCATTGGATGCCGCTGGCGCGCCAGGCACTACACGAATCGGGCGAGGACGTGCACGTTGCGGTTTGGCCAACCGTGCACGACCTGCACCAGGTCGCCAGCCGGCAATATGCCTTCGAAGGCCGCTGCTTCGTGCTGACCTCGGGCGCGATGATGCGTGCGTCGTCGCTGCCGCCGGAGCTGGAGCCGCATCCCGATCGCATCGCCGGCGGGGACGAATGGGTGCTGCGCGGCGGGAGCGCAATCATCGGCCCGGACGGCAAATATATCGTGGAGCCGGTCTATGACGAGCCGCGCGTGCTGCTTGCGGAGCTCGACCTGAGGCGGCTGAGCGAAGAGCGCATGACGCTGGACGTCACCGGCCACTACCACCGTCCCGAATTGTTCGACTTCAAGCCGCTGCGCAGCGGCAGGCGCTCCGCGGGCGAGGGCGAGTGACGACGGCCCTGCTCCCCCCGCAGCGCGCCTCCTTCGAAGTGCCGGAGGAAGTCTGCTACCTCAATTGCGCGTACATGGCGCCGCAGCTGACTGAGTGCGCCGGCTGCTGCAAGACGCGCTGCGAAAGGAACGCATCGCCGAGGAGGAGGTGATGGCCGCCGTCTGCTCCAGGGGCCGCTCGGGCCTCGACGACGCGGAGGCGGTGGTCCTCGAGAACCGACGGCAGCTTCAGCGTCATCCCCGCCGCAGCGGTCTCACCAATAATGATACCGGCGCGCGTGCCGATCCGGCAGGCAATGGCCGCGGGCGTCGCCGCAGCGGCCTCACCGACAATGACACGGGCGCACGGGCCGACCCCGCTGGCAATGGCCGCGGCCGACGCAGCTGTTCCGATTCGGATAGTGGAGGTTCCGCCGATCCGATCGGGTGCGGCCGCCGCTGCTAAGGCAGAAGAAAGCAGCTCTTCTGCGAGCTCCTTCACATTGCTTACGATTGGTCCGAAATGGACCTATCCCATGAGCGAGGATGTGCTAGGTTACTCGCAACCGAGCGGTTTTGCTCCCGACTCGGCGTGGGCGGGGTGGTCGGCTGGTCGTCTCCCACGACGCGATCGTCCCGCCCACACCTCACAACAGGAACAGCACCGCAGCGCGGGCCGCTATGACGACAGCCGCCGAGACGGTAGGCGCGAACCCGCCGCCATGGGCCTCATCGCGCCGGGCCATCCCGCTCCTCTATCTCGCCTCCGAAGCGCCAGCGGATGCGGTCTGGCTCTTTTGCGTCCCGGACGGCCTGCCCGGAACGTACGGCTTCGTCAGCCGCCGCGTGCCTCGTGGACTGCCAGCGGCCGATGATCACGCGATTCCTGAAGCGATACGAGCGCACTAACCTAGATTAGCGGCGCTATCGCTGCCTCACTAGGATAGGTCCAAAGCTGATGTATCTGCTGCTCATGAGGCGAGCGACGCGAGAAAGCCAATCGCCAGCGCCAGGCAGACGAAGGTGGTGAACACGCCTACCCAGAACTCTCCGCTGGCTATGAAGGGCTTCCGCTTCGGCATCACGCGCTCCTTCAGGCCAGCGGCATTCTAGCAGCCGCGGGTGTCTGGAGCGAGCGTGCAGGGGTCGATCTACGTTGGGTCAAAAAGGATGAGTGCCGCGCTGGCGAGCACCTAGTCGTGCGGGTCGCGTCTTTAGGACCTGCTAACCTTACCCGTCTATGCCGTAGCTCCAAAGGGGGCCGCATGCTTTTCATTACGCAGCTGCGTCATGAGCACGAGGTGCTGCTCACGCTGGCCGATGAGCTCGAAAGCGTCTGTTCCGGAGCGCGCCCGGACAACATGACGCCGCTGCTGGTCCTCCTGGAGCGCTTCAACCAGCTCCTGCAGATCCATCTCCTGCGCGAGGACAGCGTCCTTTATCCCGCCATCATCAACGGAAGCGATCCG
>JALYHK010000287.1 GCA_030776605.1 Pseudomonadota bacterium | reverse complement strand
CCCGCACAGGCCTTCTGTACACGCCGTTCATCGATGTCTGCGCCACCTACCGCAGGTTCGAGACTCCGTTCCGCGAAGGGCTCTCCTATTTCGGCGGAGATTTCCAGGTCGATGCTTCCCAAATGAACGGCGGCGGCGTGAAGGCTTACAGGCCCGACGGGGCTCTCGCCTGGGAGTGGCGCTATCGCTACCCGATCGTCGCCTCCCTGCTGAGCACTGCGGGCGATATCCTCTTCGTCGGCACACCCGACGGGCTGTTTCTCGCGCTCGACGCCCGCAACGGGACGCAGCTCTGGCAGTTCCGGACCGGCAGCGGCATCCATTCCAATCCCGTCACCTACAGCGTGAACGGCCGGCAGTTCGTTGCCGTGCCGACCGGGTGGGGCGGCTGGATCAAAGGCTTCGCTCCGAATATGATCGGCCAGGAGCGGGGCAGCGCCGTCTTCGTATTCGCGCTTCCCGACGGCGGAGGGGGGCGGCCTTCACCCTGAAAGGCAACTTCTTTGGCAGGCGCTAATCCATGTTGTT
Organism: Pseudomonadota bacterium; assembly: GCA_030776605.1. Classification (GTDB taxonomy): domain Bacteria; phylum Pseudomonadota; class Alphaproteobacteria; order Sphingomonadales; family Sphingomonadaceae; genus Allosphingosinicella. Next base: position 2,110 of record JALYHK010000287.1, on the reverse strand, counting down.
CCGCAGACGCCACGATTCGCCTAAACGTCTGGCGGGCAAAAGGAAAAGGGCGCGTGCAGGTGAGCCGCAGCGACGTCGACTATTTTTCGGAGCGGTCGCGCCGGGAGCGGCTCGCCGCGGCTGCGGCAAGCGATCCCCGCGCCGCCGCGATGCACATCGAGCTCGCCCGCCGGTACGAGGCGGTCGCCGAGGCATTCGCCGCGGTCGAGCGTGCCAGGATGGAGCAGCCTTTTCCGCCCCGCTGACGCGGCGCCGCCCGATACGCTAGAATCCGCAGGCGCGGGTACAACAATTTCTCAACCCTCGAGGTGCCTAATCCAACGGAGAGGGGGACAAGCCGAGCATGCCCCATGCACCGCTTCTTGCGATCGTTCTCACCGCCCTGGCCGCCGCGCTCGCCGCGGCGCCGGCAGCTGCGGGCGAGAGCCGTGGCGGCCTTGCCGTCGGTGCGCGCGTGGAGCCCGCCTGCCGGGTGAGCCCGGAAGCGGTCCGCTGCTCTACCGGAACGAACTGGTCCGCCACCAGCACGGCGGGCCCGCCCGACCGACCGCTGGTGCAGGCCGCGCGCATTCTCGGCCATCCCATCCGCAGATCGGGGAGGGTGCTGCTCACCGCCTCGCCCGGCGTCGAGCGCAGCACCGCCTACCTCACCGTCACCTACTGAGCCGCCGCCCGCGCCGGGGTGCGTTAGAAAAATAATACACTTTCGCTCTTGCCGCGCACCGGCTAACCACCGATCTGCGATGGCACGACAACCGCGGGGACGATGATGGCGACGCAGACGCAGACCGGGACGGACATCAACCTCGAGCCGCCGCCGCCGCTGACCCCGGTTCAGCCCGAGCAGGCGGCGGGTCTGGTGCCGCTCAAGGAGAAGCAGAAAGACGCGCTTGAGGAGAAGGTGGACGCATTCGTCGCCGAGCTGATCGCGCTCGACGCGAACTCGCCCGAGTTCGGCAAGAAGGTCGATCAGCTCACCGCGATGGGGCGCAAGGAGATTTCCGAAGCGGCGGGGCACTCCAACCGCTTTCTCGACCGGCCGGTCAAGGCGATCGACGCCGACACCGGCATCGGCGCCGACCTCACCGAGCTGCGGCGCACGGTCGAAGACCTCGACCCCGGCCGCCGCGGCAACCTGCTCGCGCCCAAGCGCCTGTTCGGGATTATCCCCTGGGGCAACAAGCTGCGGCACTATTTCGACAGCTATAAGTCGGCCCAGAGCCACATCTCGACCATCCTCGCCCGCCTCCAGTCCGGCAAGGACGAGCTGCTGATGGACAATGCGGCGATCGACGTCGAGCGCGCCAACCTGTGGAAGACGATGGGCAAGCTCGAGCAGATGATCCACATCTCCAAGGCGCTCGACGCCAAGCTCGAGGAAAAGGCGAACGAGCTCGACGCCACCGAGCCCGCCAAGGCCAAGGCGATCCGCGAGACCGCCCTCTTCTACACCCGCCAGCGGACCACCGACCTCCTCACCCAGATGGCCGTCGCGGTACAGGGCTATCTGGCGCTCGACCTGGTCAAGAAGAACAACATCGAGCTGGTCAAGGGCGTCGACCGCGCGTCCACCACCACCGTCTCGGCGCTGCGGACCGCGGTGACGGTCGCGCAGGCGCTGACCAACCAGAAGCTGGTGCTCGAGCAGATCACCGCGCTCAACACCACCACCGCCAGCGTCATCGATTCGACCGGCACCATGCTCAAGAACCAGAGCGGGGAGATCCACAAGCAGGCGGCCTCGGCGACCATCCCGCTCGAGACGCTGCAGCGCGCCTTCCAGAACATCTACGACACGATGGACATGATCGACCGGTTCAAGGTCGAGGCGCTTGGCAGCATGAAGCAGACCGTCGACACCCTTTCGAGGGAGGTCGAGAAGTCGCGCGGCTACATCGCCCGCGCCGAGGGCGTCGAGCAGAACCGGCTCGCCGGCGAACCGTCGCCGCTGACCGCGCTGGAGGGCTGACTTGCCGCGCCACCCCCGCAGCGTCGACGAGGCGATCGCCCGCTTCGACGAACTCGCAAGCCGGATCGATGGACACACGCCTTCGGCGCGGGCCGCCGTCCGCCGCAATTACCGGCGAACCGCCACTTCGCTTGCGACGCG
>JALYHK010000286.1 GCA_030776605.1 Pseudomonadota bacterium | reverse complement strand
CCCGCTATCCGCGCGGCATGGCCGCCGCCGACCCTGCGAACCGGACTGCCATCGCCTTCGCGGTCGGGACGCTCGGCATCGCCCTCTTCTCGGCGATGGACGCCATCATGAAGGGCCTCAGCCTCGCCATCGGCGCCTACAACACGCTGCTGTGGCGCACCCTTGCCGGCGTCGCCATCGCCGGCGTCGCGTGGGTGGCGAGCCGCAGCCGCTGGCCGGGGCGCGAGGCGATGCGGATCCACCTGACGCGCGGCATCGTGTCGATCTTCATGGCCCTCCTCTTCTTCTGGGGCCTGGCACGGGTGCCGCTGGCGCAGGGAGTGGCGCTCACCTTCGTCGCGCCGCTCATCGCCCTCTATCTCGCGGGGCTGCTGCTCGGAGAGAAGATCGAGCGACGGGCGATCCTCGCCTCGCTGCTCGGCTTCGCCGGGGTGCTCGTCATCCTGTCCGGCCAGCGCGCCGCCGAGCTCGGCCCGCAGGCGCTGGAGGGTGCCCTCGCCATCCTCGCCTCGGCGAGCCTCTACGCCTATAATATCGTGCTGATGCGGCGGCAGGCGCTGGTGGCCGGGCCGGTGGAGATCGCCTTCTTCATGAACCTGATCCTCATCGTCGGCTACGGCCTCGCCGCGCCCTTCCTCGCCGAAGTGCCGGCGGCGCAGCACGTGCCGAGCCTGGTCGCGGCGGCGCTGCTCTCGTTCGTGTCGCTGCTGCTCCTTTCCTGGGCCTATGCGCGAGCGGAGGCGCAGCATCTCGCGCCGGTCGAATATACCGCCTTCGTCTGGGCGGCGCTGTTCGGCTTCCTGCTGTTTGCCGAGCCGGTGCGGCCGGCCACGCTGATCGGCGCGGCGATGATCGTCGCCGCCTGCCTGATCGCCGCCCGCCGCCGCCCGCGCGCCGCGCTCGAGGGGGCGCACTGATGGCCTGGCTGTGGCTCGTCCTCGGCGGCCTGTTCGAGATCGGCTTCACCACCTCGCTGCGCTTCGTCGACGGCTTCCGCAACCTTGCCTGGACGGCCGCCTTCCTCGTCTCGGTGGCGATCAGCATGGCGCTGCTCGAAAAGGCCGCGCGGACCATTCCGATGGGCACCGCCTATGCGGTTTGGGGCGCGATCGGCGCGGTGGGGACGGTGATCGTCGGCATGGTCTGGTTCGGCGAGCCGGCGACGACAGTCAGGATGCTGCTCATCCTCGCCATCGTCGCATGCATCGCGGGCCTGAGGCTGACCGCCTGATCCCGCCGCCGCGGCTCAGGCGGCGCGGCTGGCGATCGCTTTCTGCCGCCGGCGCTGCACCGACGAGCCAATTCCCATCGCCTCCCGATATTTGGCGACCGTGCGCCGGGCGATGTCGAAGCCTTTGTCGTGGAGCATCTCCACGAGTTGATCGTCGGAAAGGATGCCGGACGCATCCTCCGCGGCGATCAGCGCCTTGATATGGCTCTTCACCGCCTCGGCCGACACGGCGTCGCCGCCGTCGGCCGACTGGATGCCGCTGGTGAAGAAATATTTCAGCTCGAATAGGCCGCGGTCGCAGGAGAGATATTTGTTCGAGGTGACGCGGCTCACCGTCGATTCGTGCATGCCGATCTCCTCGGCCACCTGGCGCAGCGTCAGCGGGCGCAGATGCGCGACGCCGTGGCGGAAGAAGCCGTCCTGCTGCTTGACGATCTCGGTGCAGACCCTGACGATCGTGCGGGCGCGCTGGTCGAGCGCCTTCACCAGCCAGCTGGCGTTCTGCAGGCAGTCGCTGAGCCAGGCCTTGCTCTTCCGGTCCTGCGCCCCGCCCGTCAGCTCGGCGTAATAAGCGCGGTTGACGAGCAGGCGCGGCAGCGTCGCGCCGTTGAGCTCGATCGCCCAGCCGTGGCCGCGCCGCGCGACGAAGACGTCGGGGACGACCGCCTCGGCGCCCTCCGACCTCAGGAACCGGCAGCCGGGCTTGGGATCGTAGGCGCGAAGCTCCCGGATCATGTCGGCGAGGTCCTCGTCGTCGACGCCGCAGATGCGCCGAAGCGCAGCGAGATTGCCCTTGGCGAGATAATCGAGATTGTCGATCAGCCGCGCCATGGCCGGATCGTAGCGGTCGGCTTCCTTGGCCTGGAGCGCGAGGCATTCGGAAAGCGTCCGCGCGCCGACGCCGGCGGGATCGAAGGTCTGGACGACGGCGAGCACCCGTTCGACGCTGCCGAGCGGCACGCCGAGCCGCTGCGCGATTTCGAGCAGCGAGCCGCGGAAATAGCCGGTCTCGTCGATCTGCTCGACGATCTGCGCCGCGATGGCGCGCTCGGCGCGCGACAGCCGCTCGCCGGCCTGGGCGAGGAGATGCTCGTGGAGCGAGAGCTCGGCGCCCGCAAAGCTGTCGTAATCCGGCCCTTCGCCGAAGGAGTCACCGCCGGACGCGATGCCGTCGAGGCCGAGGCCGCCGGCGAGGCCGACCATCCGGTCGCACGCGCTGTCCTGGTGAAAGTCCTCGCTGTCATAGTCAACGTCGAGCGGCGCATCGCGCGCCGGATCACCCGAGACGACCAGAGTATCGACCGTGGCAGGCTCGTTGCTTTCGATGAGGATGAGGTCCGGGTCGGGCGCTTCCGCCGAAGGCTCGTCCTCAGCTCCGCCGCTCTCCAGCAGCGGGTTGCGCTCCAGCTC
>JALYHK010000285.1 GCA_030776605.1 Pseudomonadota bacterium | reverse complement strand
CTCTCTTACCTCCCTTGCCCCAGCGACCGGTTGCCGGGCTTCGCCGCCTCGACAACTCCGCTCCTGCCCCTCCCCGGAACCTTCTTTCCCGCGGTTCATTCCCGGAGAGGAGCCGAACGGCGGGAGAGCGAGATGGCGGACGTTCACCTGATCCGGCAGGGAATGGAGGTGCTGAGCGCCGACGGCGAGCTGGTCGGCCGCGTCGTCGGCACCGCCGACGGGATCACCGTCCACCCGACGGGAACCGCCGCGCCGGGCGCGCACCCGCTGCCCGACCACTGGGTCGTCCGGGTCGATGAGCATGTGCACCTGCGCCACAGCGCCGCCGTCGTGCGCGGTGAGTGGAGCGGCTATGCGGCGCCCGAGCCGCATCCAACCGAGGGCGGTGCGCGGCTCCCGTGGATCATCGGCCTCGTCCTGCTCGCCATCGCGGTGCTGCTGCTCGTCTGGGGCTTCGTCTATGCTGCCGACAGCCGCACCGACCCGGGCGAACCGCTGCCCAGCACGGGCCAGAGCTTCAACGCGGGCTGAACCGCTGCGCTACTTCTCCGAGCAGTCGTAGACGAGCCGCTCGTTGGGCAGGTCGGGGAGCGCCCCGCGGAGCTGCTCCTGAGCGGAGGCGAGCGAGGCGACGGCCTCCTCATCCACGGTGCAGGCGGCGATCGCGATGCGCTGGCGCATGCCGCGGACGCGGGCCATGGTGGCGGCGTCGAGCAGATATCGGTTCACCACATATTCCTCGCTCTGCGGCCGGACCTCGAGCATCGAGACGGTCTGGTCGTTGTTCGGGACGAGAATGCGGCGCCAGACATTACCTTCGCGCGCATATTGCGTGCGCCCGTTTACGCAGCCGTTCTCGGTCCATTCGAGCTCGACGGTCTCGCCCGACGACACGGTGATGCGGCTGCGCTCCGGGACAAGCCGGCAGCTATGCTCGCCGGCAAAGGCGGCCGAGGGGCTCTGGGCGGCGCTCGCGTCCTGCTCCTCTTCGATCCGCAACTGCTCGTAGCCGGGGCGGGTGAGGAACACGACCGCCGCCGCCACCAGCAGCACGGCGCCCACCCCGCCCAGGATCATCGCTTCCCTGCTGCGGTCCTTGACCAGCATCACCAGCGCGCCCCCAACCGCGATCACCGACAATACGAGCAGCAGGATCGCCACGGCGGCGCGGTTCTCGCGAGCGCTCTCGATCGACAGCCGCATTTCCTCCAGCTGCTGCTGCCGCGCCCGGTCGCGCGCCTGCTCCTGCGACAGCCGCTGCCGCTCCGCCTCCTCCTCCCGCTCGCGCTCCTGGGCGAGCCGCTCGGCCATGCTGACGCAGGGGCCCGTGACGGCGTTGAAGCTCTGGCCGGCGGCGCGCAGGAACGCGGCGAGCTCGCGATTGGCGACGGCGAAGCCGAACGGAGAGTCGCCTTCGTCGCCGCGGGTGATGTAGGTATTGACGCCGACGACGCGGCCGCAGGGATCGACCAGCGGTCCGCCGCTGTTGCCGCGCGCGATGTCGGCGGTGTGGAGCAGCACCGAGACGCCGTTGATCGCCCGCTCGTTCGAGTAATTGCCCATCGAGCGCGTCGGCGGGAGCGGGTTGATGTAGTCATCGGCCGAGCGGGCGGTGGCGAGATCGACGTTTCCGGGATAGCCGAGCGCGGCAACCGGGCTTCCGTCGGCGATCGGCCCGAGGAACAGCGGCACCGGCGGCAGCGATCCCTCGACCATCTCGAGCAGCGCGAGGTCGCGGGCCTCGTCGAACTGGACCACCCGGGCGCCATAGGAGCGGGTGCCTTCCGAAGGGACCACGCCGACCACCACGTCCTTCGGATACTGGACCGCGAGCGCAACCACATGGGCGTTGGTGACGATGCGGTTCGGCGCCACCGCGAAGCCGCTGCCGTGGCCAAAGCCGACGATCTCGTCCCCCTCCACCGCGACCACCACCACTCTCACCACGCTGCGCGCGGCGGCGGAGATATCGTCCGCGCGCCCCGGCGCGGCCGCCATGGCCAGGGCCAGCAGGAACAGCGCCAGTCTCAGCATCCTTCTACCCCCGCGGGAAGTCGCGCTTGCAGCATCCGCAATTCGCCGCCCGGTGGCAAGGCGCGAGCCGCCGGTCGGCTCAGAGAAAGCTGTAAGGATCGACGTCGACCGACACGCGGACGCTGCGCGGCCAGTCGACCTTGGCGAGCCAATCGCGGATCGCGTCCTGGACGTGGAGGCTGCGGGCGGCGTGGACGAGCAGGCGCTGGCGATGGCGCCCGCGCAGCATCGCGAGCGGCGCGGGGGCGGGGCCGAACACCGCCATATTCTCGACCCGCGGCGCCGCGCGGCCGATCGCCTGTGCGGTGGCGGTCGCCTCGGCGAGGTCTTCGGCGGAGACGATGATCCCCGCCAGCCGCCCGAACGGCGGCATCGCCGCCTCCCGCCGCGCCTCCGTCTCGGCCGCGTAGAAGCCCTCGGCGTCGCCGCTGACCAGCGCAGCGATCACCGGCGCGGAGGGTTCGTGGGTCTGCACCAGGACCAGCCCCTTCTTATGGCCGCGGCCGGCGCGGCCGGCGACCTGCTGGATCTGCTGAAAGCTGCGCTCCGCCGCGCGCAGATCGCCGCCGGAGAGGCCGAGATCCGCATCGACCACGCCGACCAGGGTAAGGTTGGGGAAATGGTACCCC
>JALYHK010000284.1 GCA_030776605.1 Pseudomonadota bacterium | reverse complement strand
GCTGCGCGGCACGAGCTGGCAGCCGGCGAGCGCCAGCGCGAGCAGCGCCAGCACGGCGAGCCGCAGCGAGCCTCCCGCTTGCGGGCGAAGCGACTGCAGTGCCATGACCTCCCCTCGATGAGCGACAAGCTGGAACCCGGACTCTATATCGTTGCGACGCCGATCGGCAATCTTTCGGACCTCGCCCCCCGCGCGGCCTCCGTTCTCGCCGCGGCCGACCTGATCGCCGTCGAGGACAGCCGGGTGACGGCGAAGCTCCTCGCCCGGATCGGGGTCAAGCGGCCGATGACGCCCTATCACGACCACAACGCCGATCGGGTGCGGCCTGGGCTGGTCGCACGGATGGCGGGCGAAGCGGTCGCGCTGGTCTCGGACGCCGGCACCCCGTTGATCTCCGATCCCGGCTACAAGCTCGTCCGCGACGCGCGCGCCGCGGGTGTCATGGTGACCACCGTCCCCGGCCCCTGCGCCGCGATCGCCGCGCTGACGCTGGCGGGGCTGCCGACCGACCGCTTCGCTTTCCTCGGCTTTCTCCCCGCCAAGGCCGCGGGGCGGGCGGCGGCGGTCGCTGAAGCCGCCGCCTTCAAGGGCACTCTGATCCTCTACGAAAGCGGGCCGCGCCTCGCCGCGACGCTGGAGGCGCTGCGCGACGGCCTCGGCGACCGCGGTGCCGCGGTGGTTCGGGAGATCAGCAAGAGATTCGAGGAGACGGCGACCGGCACCCTCTCGGAGCTCGTCGCCCGTTACGGCGAAGCGCCGCCCAAAGGTGAAATCGTAGTCGTCGTCGGCCCGCCTGCGAATTCGCCATCGGCCGACGCCGCCGAGATCGACGACGCGCTGCGCGAAGCGATGACCCGCCTCTCGCCATCGCGCGCCGCCGCCGAGGTCGCCGAGCGCCTCAGCCTCAGGCGCCGCGACGTCTACGAGCGGGCGCAGCGGCTCAAATGAAGCGCCAACGCGCCGAGCGCGGCGGGCGGCAGGCCGAAGCCCTGGCGGCGCTTTGGCTGCGATTGAAGGGCTGGGCGATCCTCGGGCGCCGCGTGCGCACGCCGCTCGGCGAAGTCGACCTCGTCGCCCGCCGCGGCCGCACCCTCGCCTTCGTGGAGGTCAAGGCCCGCGCCACGCGCGCGGAAGCCGATTTCTCGCTGGACGAATACCGCCTGCGCCGCGTCGCCGCCGCCGCCGAGGCGCTCGCGCACCGCTATGCGCGCCCGGGCGATGCGATCAGGATCGACGCCGTCTTCATCGTCCCGCGCCGGCTGCCGCGCCATGTCGTCAACGTCTGGCACGGGTGACAGGCGCGGCCGCCGGCTCTAGAGCGCGATCCGTGACGAACCTTCCGCTCATCCTGAGTAGGGACTGAGCCTGGCGAAGGCCCGTATCGAAGGACGTCCTTCGATACGCCGTTTCGACAAGGCTCAACGGCTACTCAGGACGAGCGGCATCCGGAGCCCGCCAGCCCATGGCCCTGCGCATCGCCGTCCAGATGGATCCGATGGAAAGGATCAACGTCGCCGGCGATTCGACCTTCGCGCTGATGCTCGGCGCGCAGGCCCGAGGGCACCGGCTCTATCACTATCAGGCCGAGGAGCTGAACTATGCCGGCGGCCGCCTCTGGACGAGCGCGCGTCCGGTGACGGTGCGGCGGTCGGCGAAGGACCATTACAGCTTCGGCCAGGCGGTGACGCTCGACCTCGGCCGCGACGTCGACGTGGTGCTGATGCGCCAGGACCCGCCGTTCGACCTCGGCTACATCACCGCCACCCACCTGCTCGAGCGGGTGCAGGGCGAGACGCTGGTGGTCAACGACCCCGCCAGCGTCCGCAACGCGCCCGAGAAGGTCTGGGTGCTCGATTTCGCCGAATACATGCCGCCGACCCTGCTCACGCGCTCGCTCGCCGAGGCGCGCGCCTTTCTCGCCGACCACGGCGAGATCGTGCTGAAGCCGCTGCACGGCTTTGCCGGCGGATCTGTGTTCCGGATCGGCCGCAACGGCGCCAATCTCGCCTCGCTGATCGAGCTGTTCAACACCGCATATCGCGAGCCGCACGTCGTCCAGGCCTTCCTCCCCGAGATTGCCGAAGGCGACAAGCGGATCGTGTTCGTTGACGGCGAGGTGGCCGGCGCGGTCAACCGGATTCCGGGTGAAGGGGAGATCCGCTCCAACCTTGCCGTCGGCGGCAAGGCCGCGAGGACCGAGCTCACGGACCGGGAGCGGGAGATCTGCGCCGCCCTCGGCCCTGAGCTCAGGCGGCGCGGCCTGTTCTTCGTCGGCATCGACGTGATCGGCGGCAAGTGGCTGACCGAAATCAACGTCACCTCGCCCACCGGCATCGTCGCCATCGACGAATTCAACGGCACCGACACGCCAGGCCTCTTCTGGGAAAAGCTCGAGGCGAAGCTGAAGCGCTGAACCCCCGAGTCACGCCCGCGGGTGGGCGTTCCTGTAGACGTCCATGAGATGCGCGGTGTCCACCGCGGTATAGATCTGCGTGGAGGAGAGGCTGGCGTGGCCGAGCAGCTCCTGGAGCGCGCGCAGGTCGGCGCCGCGGCCGAGCAGGTGGGTGGCGAAGCTGTGGCGCAGCGCGTGCGGCGTCGTCCGCTCGGAAAGGCCGAGCGCGCGCCGCGCCTTGCGCACCGCGCGGCGGACGATCTCGCCGCGCAGC
>JALYHK010000283.1 GCA_030776605.1 Pseudomonadota bacterium | reverse complement strand
CTCTACGTCCAGCCGGAGCGCGGCCGCGGCGAGGAGGTGGAGCCGCTCGTCGCCGAGGCGGTGCGCCGCCGCCTCTCCCAGGAGTTCGACGCCGTGCCGCTCGTCGAGGTGACCGCCCTCCAGCCCTGATCAGGGGCCGACGTCGCTGACGTGGGTCTGCACGGTGCGCCGCTGCCGCCGGTCGAGGCCGAGCGCCTCGGCGACGTCCTCGTCCCAGCCGTAGGCATCGGTGCGGAAGACAATGGTGCCGCCCTCCTCGACGAAGACGCTGTGGTAGACGAGGCGCACCGGTATGTTGCGATCGAGGTCGATGAACGTCTCCTCGCCGCTCGCCAGCGCCCGCTCGAACTCGGCGAGCTTCCCGTCATGCTCGGCGAGCATGCGGGCGAAGCCGAGCGCGTCCTCCACACGGACGCAGCCGTGGCTGAAATGCCGCTGGTTGCGCTCGAAAAGGTGCTTGGCGGGCGTGTCGTGGAGGTAGATGGACTGGTCGTTGCGCATGTCGAACTTGACCTCGCCAAGCGCATTCTCCGGCCCCGGCAGCTGGACGATCCAGCCGTCGCGGCGGACCATGTTGTTGCGCCGGAGGTAGCTTTCGCCGCGCGGCGCGATCTCCTCCCGCTCGATCGACTTGGGCACCGTCCAGGTCGGGTTGGCGACGAGCCGGAAGATCGGCGAACCGAGCTGCGGCGTCTCCCAGTCCGGCTGCCCGACGATCACCTTGCGGCGGTCGGTGCGCTCGCCGTCGCGCCAGTAGACGAGATGCGCCGCGGCAGTGTTGACGTCGATGCGGGTCGCCGGCGGCTCGCGCTCGAGCCAGCGCCGCCGCTCGAGGTTGACGGCGAGCTGGCGCGCCCGCTCGGCGGCGCCGGTGTTGAGCACCTCCAGCGTATCGGGCCCGACGATGCCGTCGGCCGCGATGCCGAAGTCCTGCTGCATCCGCTCGACCGCGGCGGCGACCTCGGCGGTGTAGGTCGTCCCGCCCGGCCCGCTGCCGGAGAGATAGCCGTTGGCCCGAAGCGCCTCGATGATCTGCGGCACGCGCGGGTCCTGGTCGCCTTCGCGGATCAGCTCGCCGCTCCCGATGTTCGGCCCTTGACCGCGCGCTGCCTCCTGGCGGTAGCGGACATAGGCTTCAGAGAGGGCGCGATAGGCCGCATCGCTCGGCGCCAGGCCCTCGAGCCACTCGCGGACATTCCCGCCCTCGATCGCCTGGTTGAGCCCGGCGACCACGTCCACGCTCGGGCGGGCAAGGGTGAAGACGTCGCGGATCTGCTCGGGGTCGGCATAGCCGTCGGCGAGCGCATCGGCATAGGCCAGGGCGGCGCGCGTCAGCGCGGCTTCCCGCCGCGCCGGATCGGCGGGCGCGCCCTGCACATCGCCGTCGAGAAACATGCTCCGATCGAGCCCGTGCCGCTCGGCCCGCCCGAGCGCCTCGAGAAGGGCGCCGGCGCGCTCGCCGGTCCAGGCCGGGCTCCAGTTCCTGGCTTCGTAGAAGCGCTGGACGCGCTCGTCGGAAACGGCGGATCGAAGCGCCTCGGCGGTCACCTGCTGCGGCTCGGCGAGCTGCGACTGGGTCTGGGCATCGGCTTCGGCCGAGCCGCCGCCCCCGCAAGTGACGAGCGCCAGCGCGGCGGCGGATAACAGCAAACGTGGATTAATCACATCAACTCCATGATTTTACGATTGGATCTATGAAGTGAACGGTCCTGCCGCCGGTACGATCCATCGCAGCAGGCGAACAGAAACTCCGAAGAAGAAGCTTCCGCTTCTGGACCTCTGCTTCCGCACTTGTCCACGAACCCGCCGCTGACGGTCACCGTCCATGCAGCGCCCCGTCAAGGGTTTGCCTACGGCAGCTTCAGCCTTCAGTCGCGGCCTCGTTTCGGCAGCAGAGCGGTGCTATGGAGGGCATCCATGAGCAGGAAGAGGGGGATGAGATGAGGGGTCGAACGGCAATGGCGGCGCTCGCCGCGCTCCTGGCGCTGAGCGGCTGCGAGGTTTCGATCGGCAGCGGCGGCGACGAACAGAAAGCGGAGAACAGCGCCGCGCCGGCCACCCAGCGCTTCGTCAACAGCCGGGAGAATGCGCGCTCGGAAGACCTGCGGCGCCACTATGTCGATTTCTCGTTCGAATATCCCGCCAACTGGACGGTCACCGATCAGCCGACCGACGGCACCGCCCACAACTACGTTCGCGTCGCCGCGCCCAGCATCCACGGCTATGTGCCCTACGCCTTCCATGTCGGGCATGCCGCGGCGACCGGCGATCCGGAGCGCGACCGGCAACTCTTCGAGGAGCTGACGCCGGAGGTGGCGAGTCAGTTCGGCGAGGGGCTCGAGGACTATCGCATCGTCTCGATCGGGCGGATGCGCGTCGGCGAACACGACAGCTACGGCTGGCGCTTCACCGCAACCGGTCCGCCGACCCAAGGCGAGCCCGGAGCGCGAATCTACGGGCGCGGCGACATCGTCGTGCCGCCGGGCAGCGATCGCGGCGTCACGCTGATCAGCATGGCGACGGACCGGGCCGAGGGCGTCGACAGCGCTGAAGAGGTGGGCGAGGAGGGACCGCTGCGGGCCGTGCTCGACAGCTTCCGCATCGAGGCCGGCGGCGGCGGAGGCGAAGCAGGGAAATAGGGGCGCTGCCCCCCTTCGGGGCCGGCCGGGTTAAGGGC
>JALYHK010000282.1 GCA_030776605.1 Pseudomonadota bacterium | reverse complement strand
ACCGACCGCTACGCCATCCGCCGGCACGAGGAGCTGGTGGGGCCGGTGGCGCTGCCGGAGGGGTTTTGAGCGGGCGCTCCGTCCAACCGAGAAGGGCCGCCTCGCGGCGACCCTTCTCTCGGCCTGGGGCCGGACAAAGGTACCGCTTCTAGCCGAGCAGCTCCTGCTCGAGCTTCTTGGCCATTTCCTCGATGTTCTCGGGCGGCCAGCCGGGGATGTCCATGCCGAGGCGCAGGCCCATCGAGGAGAGCACCTCCTTGATCTCGTTCAGGGACTTGCGGCCGAAGTTCGGGGTGCGCAGCATCTCGGCCTCGGTCTTCTGGACGAGGTCGCCGATGTAGATGATGTTGTCGTTCTTCAGGCAATTGGCCGAGCGCACGCTGAGCTCGAGCTCGTCGACCTTCTTGAGAAGGTAGCGGTTTAGCTGGTTGGCGTCCTGGTCGGCCTCGCCGGCGGCCGCGGCGGCGACTCCGGTCGGCATCTGGGTCATCACCATGCCCTCGTCGAAATGGACGAAGAGCTGGAGCTGGTCCTGGAGGATCCGCGCGGCGTAGGCGATGGCGTCGTCGGGGCTGATCGTGCCGTCGGTCTCCACCGTGATGGTCAGCTTGTCATAGTCGAGCTCCTGGCCGACGCGGGTGTTCTCGACCTTGTAGCTGACCTGGCGCACCGGCGAGTAGAGCGCATCGACCGGGATGAGGCCGATCGGCGCGTCGGCCGGCCGGTTGGCGGCGGCGGGCACGTAGCCTTTGCCGGCCTCGGCGGTGAGCTCCATGTTGAGCGTCGCGCCCTCGTCGAGGTGGCACAGGACGAGGTCGGGGTTCATGACCTCGACGTCGGCGACGGTGGCGATCTGGCCGGCGGTGACCTCGCCCGGGCCGGTCGCCGACAGAGCGAGGCGGCGCGGCTGGTCGCCCTCCATCCTGAGCGCGATCTGCTTCACGTTGAGGACGAGGTCGGTGATGTCCTCGCGGACCCCGGCGAGCGAGGAGAATTCGTGCAGCACGCCCTCGATCCGGATCGAGGTGACGGCGGCGCCCTGCAGCGAGGAGAGCAGCACGCGGCGCAGCGAGTTGCCGAGGGTGAGGCCGAAGCCGCGCTCGAGCGGCTCGGCGACGAAGGTCGCGCGGCGCCGGCTGTCGCCCGCCGGCTTCTTCTCGAGCGCGTTGGGCTTCTTCATTTCCTGCCAGTTCTTTGCGTTGACGGCCATGTGGTTCCTCTGGCGTTGGGGAGGGCGGCGCCCTCTCGGAATTCACGAATTTCACGCACCGTCTCCCCGCCGGGACGGTGGGCGGGTCAGACGCGGCGGCGCTTGGAGGGGCGCACGCCGTTGTGCGGGATCGGCGTCACGTCGCGGATCGAGGTGATGGTGAAGCCGACCGCCTGCAGCGCCCGCAGCGCACTCTCGCGGCCCGATCCCGGCCCCTTGACCTCGACCTCGAGCGTCCTCACGCCATGCTCGGCGGCCTTCTTGCCGGCGTCCTCGGCGGCGACCTGGGCGGCGTAGGGCGTCGACTTGCGGCTGCCCTTGAAGCCCATCATCCCGGCCGACGACCAGGCGATGGCATTGCCCTGCGCGTCGGTGATGGTGATCATCGTATTGTTGAAGCTGGCGTTCACATGCGCGACGCCGGCGGTGATGTTCTTGCGCTCGCGGCGGCGGAGGCGCTGGGGTTCGCGTGCCATGTGCTCTGCAATCCTGTCTCGAAGTGACGCCGGCGCGGGCCTCGCGGCTGCCCCGGCGGAGAAGCGGAGGCCGGCCTCTACTTCTTCTTGCCGGCGATCGGCCTCGCCTTGCCCTTGCGGGTGCGGGCGTTGGTGTGGGTGCGCTGGCCGCGGACCGGAAGGCCCTTGCGGTGCCTCAGGCCCCGGTAGCTGGCCAGGTCCATCAGCCGCTTGATGTTCATCGCCACCTCGCGCCTCAGGTCGCCCTCGACGCTGTAGGTCGAATCGATCGTCTCGCGGATCTGCAGCACCTCCTGGTCGGTGAGGTCCTGGACCCGGCGCTCGGGCGCGATGCCGAGCTTGTCGGCGATCCGGCGCGCGGTGCTGCGGCCGATGCCGTGGATGTAGGTGAGCGCGACCTCGACGCGCTTGTTGGCCGGGATGTTGACACCCGCGATACGAGCCATCGGCTTGACTTCTCCTGCTCCACGGGAGGGCGCGCGGCCCTCCCATCTCAGCGCTTCGGTGCCCCGAACACGGCCAAAGCCGACGCGCGCACGGATGCGCCGCCGGACGACCGGTTCTCGGGATGGCCGCCATGTAGGACCGGCCCAGGCCCAAGTCAAGCGCGCCGAGCCTCCCCGCCCGAAGGGCCGACCGCCGCGGCCGAAAAATAGGTTTGCAATGTAGGTTTTGAAATGTTCTTCATCTGTTCCAGGAAGCGACTCGGGGACCCGGGGCCGCGCGAACGGAAGGAAGAAAGGAAGAGAGGATGCGCAACGGCATCATGCGGAGCGGAGCAAAGCGGGCGCTGCTCGTCGGCGGAGCCGCAGCGCTGGGCGCGACCGGCGCCTTGGCGCACGAGATCGTCGAATATTCGTACGACGCCCGCGGGCGGCTGGTGAAGGTGGTGCGCTCGGGCACGGTGAACAACGGCGTCACCACCGCCTACGAGCACGACAAGGCCGACAACCGCACCAGGCGCGAGACCAAGACCGGCCAGTAGGACCCGCCGCCGCGGCGGCGGC
>JALYHK010000281.1 GCA_030776605.1 Pseudomonadota bacterium | reverse complement strand
GCTCTCGGCGGTGGAGGGGCTGGTGGTCGTGGAGCGCGCGCTGGAGCCTTGGGTGGTGCCGGTCGCGGTTGGAATCCTCGTCGGCCTGTTCATGATCCAGCGGCGCGGCACCGCCGCGGTAGGCGCGCTGTTCGGCCCGATCGTCAGCCTCTATTTCATCACGCTGACAGTGCTGGGTCTCTCGAGCCTGATCCACGATCCGTCGGTGATCGCGGCGCTGAACCCGGTCTGGGCGGTGCGCTTCTTCCTGGAAGAGCAGGTCCTCGCCTTCGTCTCGCTCGGGTCGGTGGTGCTGGCCGTGACCGGCGCGGAGGCGCTCTACGCCGACATGGGCCATTTCGGCCGCCGGCCGATCAAGACGGCCTGGATCTACTTCGTTCTGCCGGCGCTGATGATCAACTATCTCGGCCAGGGCGCGCTGCTCATCGCGGACCCGGGCGCGATCGAGAGCCCCTTCTTCCTGCTTGCCCCCGAATGGTTCCGGCTGCCGCTGGTGTTCATCGCCACGGCGGCGACGATCATCGCCAGCCAGGCGGTGATATCCGGCGCCTTTTCGGTGACGCAGCAGGCGATCCACCTCGGCTTCATCCCGCGCCTCAGGATCACCCATACCAGCGCCGCCGCCGCCAGCCAGATCTACATTCCCTCGATCAACTGGGCGCTAATGACGATGGTGATCCTGCTCGTCCTCGTCTTCAGGAACTCGAGCAATCTCACCGCCGCCTACGGGATCGCGGTCACCGGCGCGATGTTCATCGACACCTGCCTGCTCGCCGTCGTCCTCTTCTCCCTCTGGCGCTGGAGCCGGTGGCTGTCGGTGCCCCTGCTCCTCCTGTTCTTTCTCGTCGATGCCTCCTATTTCGCGGCGAACCTGCTCAAGGTGCCGGACGGCGGCTGGTTCCCGCTCCTCGTCGGCCTGATCGCCTTCACCCTGCTCACCACCTGGGCGACCGGGCGCAAGCTGCTGAGGCAGCAGCTGCGCGAGGCGGAGATGCCGGCCGAACTCTTCATCAGGTCCGCCTCCAGGTCGGCGGTGCGGGTGCCCGGCACGGCTGTGTTCATGACCTCGCAGGCGGAAGGGGTTCCGCACGCGCTGCTCCACAACCTCAAGCACAACAAGGTGCTCCACGAGCGCTGCATCTTCCTCACCGTCGCTATCGAGGACGTGCCGACGGTCGAGGAGGGTCGGCGGGTCGCGGTCTCCGAGCTCGGCGAAGGCTTCTACCGGATCGTGCTGCGCTTCGGCTTCATGGAGGAGATGAACGTCCCCGCCGCGCTGGAGAAGGTGTCGAGCTGCGGCATGCCGTTCAGGATGATGGAGACGAGCTTCTTCCTCGGCCGCCAGACCTTGCTCGCCTCGAAGCTGCGGCACATGGCGCCCTGGCGCGAAAAGCTCTTCGCCTGGATGATGCGCAATGCGGAATCGGCGATGGAGTTCTTCGCCTTGCCGCCCAACCGCGTCGTTGAGGTCGGCAGCCAGGTGCGGATCTAGACCGCGATGGCGGGATCCTCGGCCGCGCCGCCTTCCTGCTGCGTCGTCGGCAGGATCTCGACGATGACGTCGCCGGGCTGCAGCGCCTTGGCCTCCGGCTCCCAGAAGCCATAGGGCCTGTTGCCGCGATAGAGCCTGAGGCCGATCCCCTTGGAGACCTCTGCGAGCGGGCGACCGCACTCCTGGTCGCGCACGCGGCGCTCGGCGAGGCGGACGCGGCCGGTATGGGAGGCAAGGTCGGCGATATAGTCGGCGATATGCTCGCCATGGGTCGATCCGGCGAGCAGCAGCCCGGCGAAGCTCACCGGGTTGATCACCGTGTTTGCGCCGGCCTGGCGGGCGAGCAGCTCGTTGTCGGCGTTGCGGACCGCGATGCTGATCGGAACGTTCTCGGCCAGATGCCGCGCGGTGAGCGTGATCAGAATCGAGGTGTCGTCGCGGCCGGCGGAGATGATGATCGCGCGCGCCCGCTCGACATGGACCGCCTGCAGCGTCTTGTCGCGGGTCGCATCGGCCTCGAGCACATTGCAGCCGAGCGCCTCTGCGCGGGCGAGCGCGGCCGAATTGCAGTCGATGACGACGACATCGCTGGGGTCGCAGCCGCGCGCCAGCAGCTCGTCCAGCGCGTCCGAGCCGCTCGTTCCGTAGCCGGCGAGGACGATGTGGTTTTTCAAATTCTTCTGCAACCTAGCCATGGTCCATCTTTCCCAACTGCGCCGCGCGACGAAAAGGTAGGCGGTGCCGACGAAGATCAGCACCAGGAAGATGCGGATCGGCGTGACGATCAGCGCATCGAACATCCGCGTCCGGTCGGTGATCGGGACAATGTCGCCGTAGCCGGTCGTCGTCGCGCTGATCATGGTGAAGTAGATGGCGTCGAGGAAGCTGACATGGCCGTCGAGCTCGTCCTCGAGGCCGTGGCGCTCGAACCAGTGGAACATCACCACGAACACCAGCAGCGACAGCACCGCGGCGACCCGCCAGGCGATCGAGTACCAACCGGCGCGCCGCGACCGCCGCCGCAGCATGATCTCGTCGGGTCGGCGCGGCGGCGGGCGGTCGAACATCGGGGCGCGGGTCTCCGGCGGCGCTTCTAGCGGCCGCGGGCCGGCGCTGTCGAGCCGAGGCACGCCTTCGAGAGGGCGTGCGGGCGTCTTGCGGCTGGTGCGGCGTGCATGCGCGCGGCGGCCCGAAGCGCACGAGGC
>JALYHK010000280.1 GCA_030776605.1 Pseudomonadota bacterium | reverse complement strand
GTGCTGACGCGCGGTGCGGCCCCCGACGGCTGGACGGCGCTCGCGGCGCCGGAGGCGGTGTTCGGCCTCGCGGTCAATGACCTGCTGGTCGAGGGCGGCGCCGGCGCCGCCTCCGCCTTCCTCGCCGCCGATCTGGTCGACCGGCTGCTCCTCTACCGCGCGCCGATTCTGATCGGCGACGGCAAGGCGGCGCTCGGCGACATCGGCCTCGCCTCGCTCGCCGAGGCGCACGGCCGCTGGCTCCTCCACGACCGTCGCCAGCTTGGGTCCGACACGCTGGAGGTTTTCGAGCGAGCCCGGACCTTCGACAAGCCCGGCGCGAACGGCTAGGACCGGCGCCATGTTCACCGGGATCGTCACCGACGTCGGGCGGATCGAGGCGGCCGAGCAGCGCGGCGACCTGCGCCTCACGATCGGCTGCGGCTACGGCGACGTCGCGCTCGGCACATCGATCGCCTGCTCGGGCGTCTGCCTGACGGTGGCGGACAAGGGCCCCGGCTGGTTCGCCGCCGACCTTTCGGCCGAGACGCTGGACCGCACCGCGCCCGGCCTCTGGGCCGAAGGCGGGCGGCTCAACCTCGAGCGCGCGCTGAAGGTCGGCGACGAGCTCGGCGGCCATATCGTCACCGGCCACGTCGACGGCGTCGGCGAGATCCTCGCCGCCGAGCCGGTCGGCGATTCGACCCGGCTGCGCATCGCCGCCGACGCCGCGATCGCCGCCTATGTCGCCCCCAAGGGTTCGATCGCGCTCGACGGCGTGTCGCTCACCGTCAATGCGGTCGAGCCGACCTCCGAAGGCGGCGTCATCTTCTCGGTGAACCTGATCCCCCACACCGCCGCCCGCACCACCTTGGGCGCCGCCCAGCCGACCCGCCGCCTCAACATCGAGATTGACATCCTCGCCCGCTACATCGGCCGTATGCTGGAGCTTCGCGCCAGCACGATGTGATTTCGCCGCTTGCAATCACACTGCGGTGTGATAACGGCGCCCGATGAGCACTGTGCTGATCGAGCGCGTTTCCGAGATCGTCGCCGAGGGCCGGATGTCGCGCGCCGGCCTCGCCCGCGCCGCCGGGCTCCACCCCAATTCGCTGCGCAAGCTCGGCGACGCGGACTGGAACCCGACCGCCGACACCTTGCTCAAGCTCGAGAAGTTCCTCGCCAGCGGCAGCCGCGACGTCATCGTCGGCCCGGAGCGGATCATCGACGAGGCGCGCAACGGGCGGATGTTCATCCTTGTCGACGACGACGACCGCGAGAATGAGGGCGACCTGGTCATCCCCGCGCAGATGGCGACGCCCGACGCGATCAACTTCATGGCGCGCTACGGGCGCGGGCTGATCTGCCTCGCGCTCACCCGCGAGCGCGTCGACCAGCTCGGCCTGCCGCTGATGTCGCGGCGCAACGACACCCGCCACGAGACCGCCTTCACCGTCTCGATCGAGGCGAAGGAGGGGGTGACCACCGGCATCTCCGCCGCCGACCGCGCCCGCACCATAGCGGTGGCGATCGACGCCTCAAAGGGCGCCGAGCATCTCGCCAGCCCCGGCCACGTCTTCCCGCTTGTGGCGCGCGAGGGCGGGGTGCTGGTCCGCGCCGGCCACACCGAGGCCGCGGTCGACGTCGCCCGGCTCGCCGGCCTCAATCCCTCCGGCGTGATCTGCGAGATCATGAGAGAGGACGGGTCGATGGCGCGGATGGACGACCTCGTCGCCTTCGCGCAGCTCCACGGCCTCAAGATCGGCACGATCCGGGACCTGATCGCCTATCGCCTCAGGAAGGACCGGCTGGTCGTCGAGACCGCCGAGGCGCAGTTCGAGAGCCGCTGGGGCGGCCGCTGGACCGCCAAGACCTTCCTCAACAAGGCCGCCGGCACCGAGCAGATCGCGCTGGTCAAGGGCCGGGTCGATCCCGAGCGTCCGACATTGGTGAGGATGCACGCGCTGTCGGTCTTCTCCGACGTCTTCGCCGAGGCGGGGCCGCGCGGCGGCCTCCTCGAAGGCGCGATGAAGGCGATCGCCGATGAGGGGGCAGGCGTCATCGTCGTCATCAACCGGCCGATGCCCGACGCGCTCACCCAGTCGCTGCGCATCCGCAGCGGCGAGGCCGAGGCCGCCGACGCCGAGCAATTGCGTGACTATGGGGTCGGCGCCCAGATCCTGACCGCGCTCGGGGTGCACGACATGATCCTCCTCACCAACAGCCACCACACGCCGGTGGCGCTCGGCGGCTACGGCCTCGCCATCGTCGGCGAGCGGCCGATCCCGCGCGCGGAGCGTTGAGCCCTGGCGCGGCTGCTGATCGTCGAGGCGCGATTCTACGACGCGCTCAGCGACCTCTTGGTCGCCGGCGCGCGGGCGGCGATCGAGGCGGCGGGGCACGAGCACGACACCGTCACCGTGCCGGGCGCCCTCGAAATCCCCGGGGCGGTGGCGGTGGCGGCCGAGACCGGCCGCTGGGACGCCTTCGTCGCGCTCGGGACGGTGATCCGCGGCGAGACCTTCCACTTCGAGATCGTCGCCCAGGAGAGCGCGCGCGGGCTCATGGCGCTGAGCCTCGACGGCATTCCCGTGGGCAACGGCATTCTCACCGTCGAGGACGAGGCCCAGGCGCTCGCCCGCGCCCACCCGGCGCGCAAGGACAAGGGCGGCGAGGCGGCGAGAGCGGCGCTGGCGATGCTGGCGCTGAAGCGGCGGCTCGGCGGCTGAGCCG
>JALYHK010000279.1 GCA_030776605.1 Pseudomonadota bacterium | reverse complement strand
GCCGTGGCCGATCACCAGGCTCAGCGACGGACCGTCGCCGGCTGCGGGGCGGCAGAGGAAACCGCCGCTTGCCTGCGCCGGCGCTGCGAGCGCGGCGGCGGCCGTTGCGGCGGCTATGATAGCGAACCTCATCTCTTTGCCCATCCCTTGGCTGTTCGGCCCGGCGAGACTAACCGGGCGGCGATGAACGACCCCAGTACCATCCGCCGCCTCTACGGCCGCTCCAAGGGGCGGCCGCTCCGCTCCGGCCAGGCGGCGCTGGTGGAGGAGCTGCTGCCGCTCGTCAGCGTCCCCGACGAGGGTCCGATCACCTCGGAACGCCTGTTCGGCGACCAGCGGCCGCTCCATTTCGAGATCGGCTTCGGCTCGGGCGAGCACCTCGCCTGCCGCGCCGAGATCTTCCCCGACCAAGGGTTTATCGGCGCCGAGCCGTTCCTGAATGGCGTGGCCGCCGCGCTCGCCCACATCCGCGACCGCCGCCTCGCGAACGTCCGCCTCCGTATGGGGGACGCCCTCGACGTGCTCGAGCGGCTCCCCGACGGCGCCCTCTCCCTCGTCTATCTGCTCCACCCCGACCCCTGGCCCAAGGCGCGGCACGCCAAGCGGCGTATGGTCAACCACGGCCCCCTCGACCTGATCGCCGCCAAGCTCGAGCCCAGCGGCGAGTTCCGGCTCGGCACCGACGACCCGGTCTATTGCCGCTGGGCGATGATGGTGATGAATCAGCGCCGCGACTTCGAATGGCTGGCCGAATCCGCCGCCGACTTCCTCGCCCGCCCCCGGGATTGGCCCGAGACCCGCTACGAAGCCAAGGCTCGGCGCGAGGGGCGCGAAGTCTGGTACTTCCGCTACCGGCGAGTCACCGCGCCGGCGTGAGGCGAAGCAGGCGGCCCTGCGAGCTGCCGCGCTCGTCCTCAAGCAGGTAGATGGCGCCGTCCGGCCCCTGCTCCACCTCGCGTATGCGGGCGCCCATCGCCCAGCGGTCGGCGACCCGCGCGTTCGTCCCGTCGAGCGCGACGCGGACCAGCACCTCGCCGGAAAGCCCGCCGAGGAAGGCGCTGCCGCGCCACTCGGGAAACAGGCCGCCCGAATAGACGATCAGGCCGGCCGGCGAGATGGCGGGCACCCAGAAGATCTTCGGCGCCTCGAACTCGGGTCGGGTCTCGTGGCCGGGGATCGGGCGGCCCTCATAATGGTCGCCCTCCGAGACGAGCGGATAGCCGTAGTTGCGGCCCGGAAGGATGAGGTTGAACTCGTCGCCGTGGCGCGGCCCCATCTCGTGGCTCCACAGGTTGCCGCTCGCGTCGAAAGCTATGCCGACGGGGTTGCGGTGGCCGTAGGACCAGATCTGCGACTGGACCGCCCCCTGCCCCGCGAAGGGGTTGTCCGAGGGCGTGCGGCCGTCGTCGTGAAGCCGGACGATGGTGCCGAGATGCTGGCTGTTGTCCTGCGCGGGGTCGAACTTCTGGCGGTCGCCGTTGGTGATGAAGAGATAGCCGTCGGGCGAGAAAGCGAGGCGGTGGCCGAAATGGCCGCGCCCGGTCACCTTCGGATGCTGGCGCCAGATCACCTGCAGCCCCTCGAGCCGGGGCGCGCCGCCCTCGCCGGCGACCAGCCGCGCGCGTCCCACCACCGCGCCGCGGGTGTCGCCCTCCCCCGCCTCGACCCAGCTCAGATAGACCAGCCGGTTCTCGGCGAAATCGGGATGGGCGACGACGTCGCCGAAGCCGCCCTGGCCGCCGTAGTCCACCTCCGGCACGCCGGCGACGCTGGCGGCGGCGCTCGCATCGCGGCCGCGGGTCCAGAGCAGCAGCCGTCCGGGCTTCTCGCTGATCAGCGCCTGCTCGGTTCCGGGGAGGAAGGTCATCGCCCAGGGCTCGTCGAAGTCGGCGACGACCTCGACGCGGAACGGCCGCCCCTGCGGGTCGCCGGGCTGCTGCGATCCGGCTTCGAGGCTGGCGTTGCCGTTCCCCGCCTCGACGCCTTCGCCGGCGCCGGTGCAGGCGATGAGCGCGAGCGGGGCGAGGAAGGCGAGGCTGAGCGGACGCATGGCGGGATTCCCATCTGGCTATGACCGTGCGGGGCGACATAGGGCCTAGTCGCCGCCGCGTCAGCCCCTCGGGTTGGCCAGTGCCGCCGCATCGGCCTAGGCTTGCCGGATGAAGCCATTCGCCTCCCTCGCCGCCGCCGCTCTCGCCGCCTGCGCGGCGCTGCCCGACGCGCCCGCGCCGCAGGACGCTTTCTTCGCGCGGCTCCAGGCGCTGTGCGGCCAAGCGTTCGAAGGACGGGTGGCGAGCGCGCCCACAGAGGCCGACGCCGCCTTCGCGGACAGCCGCCTGGTGATGCACGTGCGGGACTGCGGGCCGGACGAGATTCGGATCCCGTTCCACGTCGGCGACAACCGATCGCGCACCTGGGTGGTGACGCGCACCGCCGAGGGCCTCAGGCTCAAGCACGTCCACCGCCACGAGGACGGGAGCGAGGACGTTCTTTCCAACTACGGCGGCGACACGGCGGCTCCCGGCACGGCGCGGCGGCAGGAATTCCCCGCCGACGCCTTCTCCCGCAGTCTGTTCGTCCGCCAGGGCATCCCGCAGTCGGCGGCCAACGTCTGGGCGCTCGAGATCGAGCCGGGCCGGGCGTTCGCCTACGAGCTTCGCCGCCCCGGCCGCCATTTCCGCGCCGAGTTCGACCTCTCGCGCCCGGTCGCGCCGCCGC
>JALYHK010000278.1 GCA_030776605.1 Pseudomonadota bacterium | reverse complement strand
GTGTTCGAGAACGAAGGCTTCAGCATCGGCGGCGTCTCGCCCGACGGCCGCTACGTCGCGCTGGTCAAATCGCACAGCAGCGCCAACAACGACATCTATCTCGCCGAAATCGGCGGATCGGCGCCGCCGCGGCTGATCACCGAGCATCAGGGCAACATCGAGCATGCGGTCTACAGCTTCGCGCCGGACGGCCGCACGCTCGTCTTCGGCACCAACGAGCACGGCGAGTTCAGGCAGGCGTGGACCTACGACCTTGCGAGCGGCGAGCGGCGCCCGCTGATCCAGGCCGATTGGGACGTGATGTTCGTCTCCTTCTCGCCCTCGGGCCGCTACCGGGTCCACGCGCTCAACGCCGACGCCTCCACCGACCTCACCATCACCGGGCCGGACGGGCGCGCGGTGACGCTGCGCGGTGTGCCGGACGGAGACCTGGGCTCGGTCCGCTTCAACCGCGACGAGACGGCGATCGCGTTCACCCTCGCATCGGACACCTCGCCGACCGACATCTTCGTCGCCGATCTTGCCACCGGCCAGGCGCAGCGGCTCACCACCGCGCTCAATCCCCGGATCGACGAGGATCAGCTGGTCGAAGGGCAGGTGGTGCGCTTCCGCAGCTACGACGGCCTCGAGATTCCCGGCATCCTCTACCGGCCGCGCGAGGCGAGCACGTCCAACCCGGTGCCGGCGATCGTGCTGGTCCACGGCGGCCCGGGCGGCCAGAGCCGGCGCGGCTATTCGCCGGTGATCCAGCATCTGGTGAACAACGGCTACGCGGTCTACGCGATCAACAACCGCGGCTCCTCGGGCTACGGCAAGACCTTCTTCCACCTCGACGACCGCCGCCACGGCGACGTCGACCTGCGCGACGTCGTCGCCTCGCGGGAGTTCCTAGCCGGACTGGCCTGGATTTCGGACCGGATCGCGGTGATGGGAGGCTCCTACGGCGGCTACATCACCGCCGCAGCGCTCGCCTTCCATCCCGAGGTGTTCGACGCAGGGATCAATATCTTCGGCGTCACCAATTGGGTGCGCACGCTCGAGTCGATCCCGCCCTGGTGGGGAGCGCAGCGGGTCGCGCTCTACGACGAGATGGGCGATCCCGCCACCGACGCCGAGCGGCATCGGCGCATCTCGCCGCTGTTCCACGCCGCCAACATCCGCCGGCCGATGCTGGTGGTGCAGGGGGCCAACGACCCGCGCGTGCTTCAGGTCGAGAGCGATGAGCTGGTGGCCGCGGCGCGGGCGAACGGCGTTCCGGTGGAATATGTCCTCTTCCCCGACGAGGGCCACGGCTTCCTCCGCAAGGAGAACCGGATCACCGCCCAGGAAGCCTATCTGAGGTTCCTGAACGAGCATTTGCGGCGCTAAGGGCGGGGTGACTGGCGCGGCACGAGGCGCTAGGGCCGCGCCTCGTGACCGCTTTCCCGCACCGCCACCTGCTCGGCATCGAGCAGCTCTCGAAGGCCGACATCCTCCTCATCCTCGACGAGGCGGAGCGGTGGACGGCGTTCAACCGGCTGCCGCGCAAGGAGGACGGGCGGCTGCGCGGCCTCACCCAGATCAACGCCTTCTTCGAGAATTCGACCCGCACCCTCTTCTCGTTCGAGATCGCCGGAAAGCGGCTTGGCGCGCAGGTATCGAACTTCCACCCCGCCGCCTCGAGCGTGCGCAAGGGCGAGAGCCTGATCGACACCGCGCTGACGCTGAACGCGATGCGCCCCGACGTGCTCGTCATCCGGCATGCGGCGGAGGGCGCCGCCGCCGACGTCGCGGCGGTGATGGGGTGCCCGGTGATCAACGCCGGCGACGGGCGGGGCGAGCACCCCACCCAGGCGTTGCTCGACGCGCTTACGATACGCCAGCGCAAGGGGCGCATCGAAGGACTCACCGTCGCGATCTGCGGCGACATCCGCCACAGCCGCGTCGCCGGGTCAAACCTGCGCGCGCTGCCGCTGCTCGGCGCGGCCGTGCGCGTCGTGGGGCCCGAGCTGCTGATGCCGGAGGCGCTCCCGGCAGGCGTCGAAGCGTTCCACGACTTCGACCGGGGCATCGCCGGCGCCGACGTGGTGATGATGCTGCGCATCCAGCGCGAGCGGATGGAGGAGGCGGTGTCGGGATCGCTCGGCGACTTCCACGCCCGCTACGGACTGACGCGCGATCGCCTTGCCGGCGCCGCGCCCGATGCGCTCGTCACGCACCCCGGCCCGATGAACCGCGGCGTCGAGATCGACGGCGAGCTCGCCGACGATCCGCAGCGCTCGGCGATTCTCCAGCAGGTGGAGAATGGGGTCGCCGTGCGGATGGCCTGCCTCGACCTGCTGACGCGGAAACGGCGCGGCGGCCGATAAACGGAAGGTTCAGCCCGCCTCCGCCAGCAGGAACCTAGCTCAACAGAACCCATGACAGAAACGGCCTCTAAAGCGTTGGAATCACGGATACTACTCACAATGTTGGCGGCAACCATGCCGATGCCGCTCTTGGCCCAGGAGGAGCGTCCCCCTGCCGAGGAGCCGCAAGCGCCGCCTGCCGAAGAGCCACTGCCGGAAAAGACGACTCCGGCAGACGAAGAGGAATTCGACCCCGACGCGCTGGACGATGGAGAGGATTCGATCGTGGTGACCGACCAGCGGCTGCGCGGGTCGGTGATCGGCGACATCCCGCCCGAGGTCCAGCTCGATCCCCGCGACATCCGCGCGATCGGCGCCGGCAGCGTCGCCGAGC
>JALYHK010000277.1 GCA_030776605.1 Pseudomonadota bacterium | reverse complement strand
AACCACATCCGGTACCTGCTGAAGCCCCAGCCGCTGCGCCTGACCACCGACGCGCCGGTCGGTCATATCCTCGAGGGGCGGCCGTTCCGGCTCGAGCGGTCGCACCATTTCTTCCTCGGCCCCGACGAGCCGTTCGTCGGCCATATCGGCCAGTCGATCCAGACGATGCTGCACCAGACCAGCGACGAGTGGCGCGGCTGGGTCCGCGGCCTCGCCATCCCGCTCGAATGGCAGACGGTGGTGATCCGCGCCGCCATCACGCTGAAGCTCTGCCAGCACGAGGAGACCGGAGCGATCGTCGCGGCGCTCACCACCTCCATCCCCGAGGCACCCAATTCGGGGCGCAACTGGGACTATCGCTACTGCTGGATCAGGGACGCTTATTACACGGTGCAGGCGCTCAACCGGCTGGGCGCGCTCGACGTGCTCGAAAACTATCTCAGCTACTTGCGCAACATCGTCGACGCGTCCGAGGAGGGGCTGATCCAGCCGCTCTACGCCGTCTCCGGCGAGCCGACGCTGGAGGAACGCGAGGCGGAGGCGCTCGCCGGCTACCGCGGGATGGGGCCGGTGAGGATCGGCAACGCCGCCTTCAGGCAGGTCCAGCACGACGCCTATGGGCAGATCGTGCTGTCCAACGCCCAGGCCTTTTTCGACCAGCGGCTGTTCCGCCAAGCGACCGAGGAGGACTTCGCAGCGCTCGAGAAGGTCGGCGAGCGCGCCTACGCAAACCACGACAAGGCCGACGCGGGCCTGTGGGAGTTTCGCACCCGGGCCGCGGTCCACACCTACAGCGCGGTGATGAGCTGGGCGGCCTGCGACCGGCTCGGCAACATCGCCGAGACGCTCGGGCTGAAGGAGCGCGCCTCGTTCTGGCGCGCGCGCGCCGCCGAGATCCGCGAGACGATCACGCGCCGCGCCTGGAGACAGGAGGAGCAGCGCTTCGCGGCGACGTTCGACGGCGGCGACATCGATGCCAGCCTGCTCCAGCTCATCGACATGCGCTTCCTCGAACGCGACGACCCGCGCTTCCTCGCCACCTTCAACGCGGTCGAGCGCGAGCTGCGCCGCGGGGAGCATATGCTGCGCTACGCCGCCGAGGACGATTTCGGCCTGCCGGAGACGGCGTTCAACTTCTGCACCTTCTGGCTCATCGAGGCGCTGCACATCGTCGGCCGCGGCGGCGAGGCGCGCGAGCTTTACGAGAAGATGCTCGGCCGGCTGACGCCCGCGGGCCTGCTTTCCGAAGATTCCGATTTCCACACGGGGGAACTGTGGGGCAACTATCCGCAGACTTATTCGCTGGTAGGGCTGATCAATTGCGCTGGAATCTTGTCTAGGCCCTGGACCTCGGTGCGATGAGCCGCCTTATCGTCATCTCAAACCGCGTCGCGGCGCCGCGCCCGGACGCGGAGGGGGGCGCGCAGGGGGGCCTGGCGGTTGCGCTCTCGGCCGCCCTCCGGGAATATCGCGGGCTATGGTTCGGCTGGTCGGGCGAGAAGACCGAGGAGTTCACCGGCCATATCGAGCTCCAGCGGCACGCGGGCGTCACCACCGCGACGATCGACCTCGAGGAGCAGGACGTCGAGGAATATTATAATGGCTACGCCAACCGCACGCTGTGGCCGCTGTTTCACTACCGCATCGATCTTGCCGAGTACGACCGCAGCTTCGGCAGCGGCTACGAACGGGTCAACGAGCGCTTCGCCGAGACGGTGGCGCCGCTGATCGAGCCGGACGACCTGGTCTGGGTCCACGACTATCACCTGATCCCGCTCGGCGCGCAGCTCAGGGAGCGCGGGCTCAAGAACCGGATCGGCTTCTTCCTTCACATCCCCTGGCCGCCGGCGCGGCTGATGGTCTCGCTGCCGTTCCACGAGGGCCTGGTGCTCTCGATGCTCGCCTATGACGTGATCGGCTTCCAGACCGAGGAGTGGCTCGAAAGCTTCCGCCACTATGTGGAGCGGGAGCTCGGCGGGCATTGCGACGAGGACGGCACGATCCGTGTCGGGGAGCGCTCGGTCCACGCCGCCGCTTATCCGATCGGCATCGATTTCGCCCAGTTCGACGCCGCTGCCAAGACCGATCGCGCCCGCGCCGCCTACGAGCGGCTGAAGGCGAGCGCCGCGGGCCGGCACACCATCATCGGCGTCGACCGGCTCGATTACTCGAAGGGGCTGGAGGAGCGGTTCCTCGGCTACCGGCGCTTCCTCGAAGAGCATGACGACTGCCGCGGGCGCGTGTTCCTGCTCCAGATCGCGCCTCCCTCCCGCGGGGAGGTCCACACCTACGAGACCATCCGCGAGAGCCTCGACGAGCTTTCTGGCCGGATCAACGGCGAGTTCGCGGAGGTGGACTGGGTTCCGATCCGCTACGTCAACCAGGGCTATGCGCGGGAAGACCTCGCCGGCTTCTACCGCGCCTCGGAGATCGCGCTGATCACCCCGCTCCGCGACGGGATGAACCTCGTCGCCAAGGAATATGTCGCCGCCCAGGATCCCGAGAACCCCGGCGTGCTCATCCTCTCGCGCTTCGCCGGCGCGGCGCTGCAGCTGAAGGACGCGCTGCTCGTCAATCCCTACTCGAAGGAGGAGATCAGCGACGCCATCCACAAGGCGCTGCAGATGCCTCGGGAGGAGCGGGTCCGCCGCTGGAAGGCGATGTGCGAGGTGGTGAAGCGCGAGGACGTGGTGGCCTGGCGCCGCGCCTTCGTAGAAGCCCTCGAGGCCTCG
>JALYHK010000276.1 GCA_030776605.1 Pseudomonadota bacterium | reverse complement strand
GCGCCTTACCGCCGACGCGCAGCAGCGCCGTGCCGGCGGCGACGATCTGCCCGTCCTCGACGAAGCGCTCCACCTCCACCTCCGGGTCGAGCGCGCGGAAGAACGCCTCGCCGATCGGGAGGCCGGCGACGACGATCTCCTCGCGGGCGTTCATCGCGCCGCGGAAGCGCGCTTTCTCAGGGATTACCGCCGCCGAGGTGATGTCGCCGGCCCCGCCGAGATCCTCCGCGAGCGTGTCGCGGACGAAGCGGTCCAGGTCGAACCCGGGCAGATCCGCCGCGTTCATCCTTCCACCCCCGCCATCCGCTCCTCGAACTGCGCCAGCCGCTCCCGCACCTCTTCGAGCGCAGGGCCTTCGAGCGCCGTTTCGGCCTGGCGGACGAGGAGCCGCGCCTCCCGCAGGATCGCGTCGCGGCGCCCGCGCGAGGTGGCGCCGATGGCGACCCCCCAGAGCGCTTCGAGGAACATCTTCGCCGCGAGCGCGCTGCCGGCGACCGAGGGCCGCATCGCGCCGAAGCTCCGGTTCAGGAAGTGCGGAAAATCGTCGGCGACGACCTGGACGCGCTCGGGGTCGTAGCTCTCCTGCTCCGGCCCGCGGCAAAGATCGCGCTCGGCGAGCTTGGCCATGGCGGCGCCCATCCAGTGGATGCTGGTCACCGCCGTGAACGGATCGTTGATCCCGGGCGAGAGGGCGCGCAAGCCGATCTCGACCAGCTCGTCGATCAGGAACTCGAGGTCCTGCGTCGGGGTGCGCGAAGCGCCGAGCGAGAAAGCGGCGCGGATGCGCTCCTTCAGCCGCTCGTCGGGCGCGACGCCGGCCACAACGGCGAGCGGACGGTGCGGGTGCACGAAGTCGCCGGTGCGCGCCTTGAGCGCGATCGTGCCGCCGCACTCGCGCGCCAGCCGGTCGAGCGCGGCGAACTCGATGATCTCGATATAGCCGATCTTCTCTGCCGTGACCGGCTCGCCGGGGACCGTCGGACGGGGCTCGGTCGCGCCCCCCTTCGCCGGGAAGCGCTCCTCGATGTCGCGCACGAGCCGGCGGCCGATGCCGGCGAGGACGCTGTTGATGCGGATGCTGGCGGGAATGTGATGGAGAAAGTAGACGAGGGTCGCCACGGCGATGGCGACGCTGGCGCCGGAGACGAGCATCGAAAGCTGCGGAACGAAGGCCGGGACAGCTTCGACCGGCGTCTCCGGCCTGCTATCGACCGGGTCGCGCACCACCCTCAGCAGCATCAGGTTGTAGACGAAGGTGGCGACGAACACGCCGAGCGAAACCTGGTTGCCGCGGTCGTTCATGAAGTTGGTGAGGAGGCGCGGGCCGTAGTTGCCCGAGGCGAAGGCGACCGCCGCGATGGTGATCGCAAACAGAGTGGAGGAGACGGCGATCATCCCGGTGGTGACCACGGTCAGCTGCGCGCGCGCTCCCTCGGGACGGCTCGCCTCGAGGCCGAGCTCGGCCAGCCACTGCGGCCCCCATGCGCGATCGAGCTGGATGGTCGCCACCGCCAATGCGAAGGCGAGGACCGTCAGCACCGCCGGGATGAACCAGTAGCTCCCTTTGAGGTCGAGCCAGACCTTGCGCAGCTGCGCGGTCACGGGCTCAGCCGCGGGCGAGGACGGGCCGGCCGACGTCGCCCTGGCCGACGGTGCGGCCGGCCATGTCGAGCATCCGGTCGAGCGACTTCTTGGCCCCCAGGCGCACCGCCTCGTCGAGCTCGATCCGCGGCTCGAGTTCGCGCAGCGCGAGGTAGAGCTTCTCGAGCGTGTTGAGCGCCATGTAGGGGCACATGTTGCAGTTGCAGTTGCCGTCTGCGCCGGGCGCGCCGATGAAGCGCTTGTGCGGCGCCGCCTTCTCCATCTGGTGGATGATGTGCGGTTCGGTGGCGACGATGATCACCTCCGACGGGCTCGCCAGCGCATGCTCGAGAATCGCCTTGGTCGAGCCTATTTCGTCGGCATGGTCGAGGATATGGCCGGGGCATTCGGGGTGGGCGAGGACCGGCGCGCCGGGATGCTGCGCCTTGAGCTTGAGCAGCTCGGTCTCCGAGAAAGCTTCGTGGACGATGCACACCCCCGGCCAGAGCAGCATGTCGCGCCCGGTCTTGCGGGCGAGCCAGGCGCCCAGATTCTTGTCCGGTCCGAAGATGATCTTCTGCTCCTTCGGGATTTGGGCGAGGATCGTCTCGGCCGACGAGCTGGTGACGATGATGTCGGAGAGCGCCTTCACCTCGGCCGAGCAGTTGATGTAGGTGAGCGCGATATGGTCCGGATGCGCTTCGCGGAACGCGCGGAAGGCGTCGGGCGGGCAGCTGTCCTCGAGGCTGCAGCCGGCCGCCATGTCGGGCAGCACCACCGTCTTTTCGGGCGACAGGATCTTGGCCGTCTCGGCCATGAAGCGCACGCCGCAGAAGGCGATCACCTCGGCGTCGGTCGCGGCGGCCTTGCGCGACAGGTCGAGGCTGTCGCCGACGAAGTCCGCGAGGTCCTGGATTTGCGGATCCTGGTAGTAATGGGCGAGGATGACGGCGTTGCGCTCCACGCGCAGCCGGTCGATCTCGGCGCGGATGTCGAGCCCGCGCAGGCTGAGATTGGGTGCGTTCACTGCTTTTCCTTCTCCCGCGCCTCGCGCGCCTTGCCGCTGTTATAGGTTTCCTCGAGGCTGCGCGAGCGGTCCATGAAGGAAGGCTCCTGCGCCGGCTCGTCGGCAAAGCGGACGCTGACGTCGGCATCGATGCCCGCGG
>JALYHK010000275.1 GCA_030776605.1 Pseudomonadota bacterium | reverse complement strand
ATCACCGGCCCCATCGCCATGCCCAGGTCAACCAGCACCGCCTCGGACAGCTGGAGCGATGATTCGAGCGTCTCGGGTACCGCATCGGTGACGCCGGCGCGGTAGAGTTCGGCGGCGTGGCGCGCGTCCCGGGCGCGGGCGACGATGGTGAGGTCCGGGCACCAGGCACGCACCTTGGTGACCAGCCGCACCGCCAGTACCGGATTGTCCATGGTGAGGATGAGCGCGCTGGCGTGGCCGAGGTTGAGCCGGTCGATCAGCTCCGGCCGTGAGACGTCGCCGAACAGCACCGGGAACCCTTCGGCGCGCGCCGCCGCGACCGTGTCGGGGTTGGAGTCGACGGCGAGATAGCTGCGGCCGTGGGCGGCAAGCATCTCCGCGACGAGCCGCCCGACCCGGCCGAAGCCGATGATCACCGCCGCCGGCGATTCCTCGCCGGGGCGGATCGCGGGCAGGTCGATGTCGGCGTTCATGTCGACCCGCCGCCCGGCGAAGCGGCCGAGCTTGGCCAGCAGAGGCGTGATGGTGAGGCCGATCGCGGTGACGATCTGCCAGAATGAGGCGGTCCCGGCATCGATCAGCTGGGCCGAGGCGGCGGCGCCGAGGACGATCAGGGTCGTCTCGGACGGCGAGGCCATCAGCACGCCGGTCTCGGCGGCGACCGCGGTGCGCGCGCCCTCGATGCGCAGCAGCGATGCGGTGACGATCGCCTTGACGACGAGGACGAAGACCACCGCGAGGAGGATATTTCCCCAGTTCGCCACGACCTCCGCCAGGTCGACGCTCATCCCCACGGTGATCAGGAACACGCCGAGGCCGAGGCCGCGGAAGGGCGCGGTGATCACCTCCACCTCGCTGTGATACTCGGTCTCGGCGATCAGAATGCCGGCGAGTAGGGCGCCCATCACCGGCGAGAGACCCGCCGCGGTGGTGGCGAGGCTGGCGACTATGACGACGAGCAGGCTCGCCGAGAGGAACAGCTCGGGGCTCTTCGTCCGCGCCGCCTGGGCGAACAGCCGCGGCAGCAGCATCCGCCCCAGGATCAGGATCGCGGCGGCGGTGATCGACCCCACGATCAGCGTGCGCAGCAGGTCGCCGAGCCCATCCTCGGCCGCGTGCGGCGCCAGCGCCCCGAGCAGGAAGACGATCGGCACGATGGCCAAATCCTCGAACAGCAGCATCGACAGCGCCGAGCGGCCGACGGGGCTGGTCGTGCCGACCAGCGGAATGACCAGCGATGTCGAGGAGAGGGCAAGGGCGAGGCCGAGCGCCATCGCTGCGGTCCACGTCTGGCCGGTGAAGGCGAGCGCGACGGCGATGATCGCGCCGCCGACGAGCAGCACGGCGGCGCCGACGCCGAAGACGAGGCGCCGCAGCGACCAGAGACGCCGGAACGAGAGTTCGAGCCCGATCGAGAAGAGCAGCAGGATGATGCCGAACTCGGCAAACGGCTCGATCGCCTCGGGATTCGATATGGTGACGTAGTTGAGCCACGGATAGTCGCCGGCGAGCGCGCCGAGCGCGGAGGGACCGACGAGCAGGCCGATCAGGATGAAGCCGATCACGGGGCTGATGCGGAAGCGGGCGAAGGCGGGGATGACGATCCCGGCCGCGCCGAGGATGACGAGCGCGTCGCTGATGCCGGAAGTGCTGAATTCCGCTGCCATGCTTGCCTTTATGCCGCCGCGGCTGCGATTGTCACTGCCATGGGGAAAGCGCGGGAGATCGACGTGGCGATCGCCGGCGGAGGCCCGGCCGGCTTGGTCGCCGCTCTGCTCTTCGCCCGCGCCGGCTTGTCCGTCACCGTGCTCGAGAAGCACGGCGACTTCCTGAGGGACTTTCGCGGCGACACCGTCCATCCCTCGACGCTTCGTCTGTTCCACGAGCTGGGGCTGCTCGATCAGCTGCTCGAGCGGCCGCACGACAAGGTGCGCGGCGTCGGCGTCTGGATCGGCGGGAGCCATTATGAGCTGGCCGATCTCGGCGCTGCGGATCCGCGCTGGGCGTTCGTGGCGATGATGCCGCAGTGGGAATTCCTCGACTTCGTCGCCGAGGCGGCGCGCGAGCACCGTGGCTTCCGCCTGCTGATGAACGGGGAAGCGACCGGGCTGCTCGCCAAAGCGGGGCGGGTGGCGGGCCTGCGCTACCGCGAGGGGAGCGAGGAGCGCACGCTGCGGGCGCGGCTCACCATCGCCGCCGACGGTCGTCATTCCCCGCTGAGGGAGGCGGCGGGGCTGACGGTCCGGGACTTGGGCGCGCCGATGGACGTCTTCTGGTTTCGCGTCGCCAAGCGCCCGAGCGGAGAGAACGAAACGACCGGCGTCGTCGGCCCGGGCCGCATCCTCGCTCTGATCGACCGCGGCGACTATTGGCAGTGCGCCTATGTCTTCGCCAAGGGCGCGGCGGAGGCGGTGCGCGCCCGCGGCCTCTACGCCTTCCGGCAGGAGGTGGCGGGGCTCGCGCCGATGCTGGCGCCGGAGATCGGCGCGCTCGCTTCATGGGACGAGGTGAAGCTCTTGACCGTTGCGCTGGACCGGCTCGAGAGCTGGCACCGTCCTGGGCTGCTGGTGATCGGCGATGCGGCCCACGCCATGTCGCCCATCGGCGGCATCGGGATCAACTTGGCCGTCCAGGACGCCGTCGCCGCCGCCAACATCATCGCCGGGCCGATGGCGGCTGGGGAGGACCCCGATCCGCTGCTCGCGAAGGTCGAGAAGCGGCGGCTGCCGGCGGTGCGCCTGACGCAGGG
>JALYHK010000274.1 GCA_030776605.1 Pseudomonadota bacterium | reverse complement strand
GTGGTACATCGCCTGGTCGGGCGTCAGCCTGGCGATCGGCGGGAGCACTCCGAATGCGTCGGCGGTGAGCATCACCACATTCTTCGGAACCGGCCCCATGTTCTGTTCCGACGAATTGGGGATGTAATCGATCGGATAGGCGCCGCGGCTGTTCTCGGCGAGGCTCGGGTCGTCGAGGTCGAGTTCGCGAGTGTCCGGATCGATCACCACATTCTCGAGCACCGTCCCGAAGCGCTTCGTCGTTGCATAGATTTCCGGCTCCGCCTCGGGCGAGAGCCGGATCATCTTGGCGTAGCAGCCGCCCTCGAAGTTGAAGACGGCGGTGTCGGACCAGCCGTGCTCGTCGTCGCCGATGAGAGTGCGGCTCGCATCGGCGCTGAGCGTCGTCTTACCGGTGCCGGAAAGGCCGAAAAACACCGCCGTGTCGCCGTCCGGGCCGATGTTGGCCGAGCAGTGCATCGGCATCACGCGCTTGGGCGGCAGCAGATAGTTGAGGATTCCGAACACCGACTTCTTCATCTCGCCGGCGTAGGCGGTGCCGCCGATCAGGATCGTCCGCTCCGAGAGATTGACGGCGATCACCGTCTCGGAGCGGCAGCCGTGGCGGGCGGGATCGGCGCGGAAGCTCGGCAGGTCGATGACGGTGAATTCGGGGACGAACCCGGGCAGGTCGTCGGGCTCGGGGCGGACCAGCAGGGTGCGGATGAAGAGGTTGTGCCAGGCGAGCTCGTTTACCACGCGCACGCGCACCCGGTGCTCGGGCTGCGAGCCGCCGTAGAGGTCGGCGACGAACAGCGCCTGGCGCTCGGCCAGCGCGGCGAGGAAATCCTCCCTCAGCGCGGCGAAATGGACCGGCGACATCGCCTTGTTGTTGTCCCACCAGATGCTGCTCTCGGTCTCGGCGTCGCGGACGATGAACTTGTCCCTTGCCGAGCGGCCGGTGTGCCTGCCGGTGCGGACGACCAGCGGGCCGTCTTTGGCGAGCATCCCCTCGCCGCGGCGGACCGCCTCTTCCACCAGCTGCGCGGTGCCCAGGTTCCAGTGCAGCTCGGCCGGAGTGAAGATGCCCTGGTCGGCAAGGCCGTGAGCCGGCTCGCGATTGGCCACGTCTCTCGTCTCCTATACTATTTCCTTAGCGAAACGGACCGCGGGGGCGCGCCGTTCCGCCGGGTCGCCGCCCGCATATCGGAGCGGCTCCGCAACGTCAAAGGCTAGCGCCTCCAGTCCCGCTCCGGTACAAGCGCGGGCCGGCGGCGAGAGGGTGAAGGCGGTTTTTCGATGTCGGTAACCATCGCGCTCGTCGACGACGACCGCAACATCCTCACCTCGCTGTCGGTGGCGCTGCAGTCGGAAGGCTTCGTCACCCGGGTCTATTCGGATTCCGAGACGGCGCTCAAGGCGCTGATCGACAATCCGCCCGAGCTCGCGGTGCTCGACATCAAGATGCCGCGGATGGACGGCATGGAGCTGCTCCGGCGGCTGCGCGAGAAGAATGCGGTGCCGGTGATCTTCCTCACCTCGAAGGACGACGAGCTCGACGAGGCGCTCGGCCTCGCCATGGGCGCCGACGACTATATCGCCAAGCCCTTCTCGCAGCGCCTCCTGGTCGCGCGGATCAAGGCGGTGCTGCGGCGCACCGAGATGCGCGGCCGGCCTGGCGGCGGCGAGGAGGAGCCGGCGCCGGAGCTGATCGTCCGCGGCCGGCTGACGATGGACCCGGCGCGCCACCGCGTCGCCTGGGCGGGCAAGGACGTCACCCTGACGGTGACCGAGTTCATGATCCTCGAGGCGCTCGCCCAGCGGCCGGGCGTGGTGAAGTCGCGCAACCAGCTGATGGACGTCGCCTATCAGGAAGACATCTATGTCGACGACCGCACCATCGACAGCCACATCAAGCGGATGCGGCGCAAGTTCCGGGCGGTGGACGACGATTTCGCGGCGATCGAGACGCTCTATGGCATCGGCTACCGCTTTGCCGAGGAGTGAGGAGAAGGAACTGGCGCTGCGCTGGTCGAACCGGCTGTCGCTGCGCCACCGGATCCTTGCGGTCAACATTTTCGCGCTGGCGATCCTCGCCGGCAGCCTGTTCTACCTCGACAGCTTCCGCAGCCGCCTCACTCAGGCGCGGGTCGAGCAGATGGCGAGCGAGTCTAGGATGATAAGCCATATCCTCGCCGCCGCCGCCCCCGAGACCCGTCAGCCGCTCCTTATCCGGCTCGGGCAGGATTCGGGGACGCGGCTCAGGGTCTATGCGGCGACCGGCGAGAAGCGCGCGGACAGCTGGAACGGCGGTCCGCCGACCTACGAGGTCCGCGATCCGCGGGGAGAGCCCTGGATCCGCGACGTGGCGCGCGCGCTCGACAATGCCCTCGACGCGATCGTCGGCGCGCCGCGCCCGCCCCTGTTCACGCCTCCCGAGGTCGACCGGCTCGAGGCCTGGCCCGAGGCACAGGCGGCGCTGGCCCGCGGCAATACGGTGGCGGAGCTGCGCCGCGCCCCGGAAGGCACCCCGTTCATCTCGGCCGCGACGCCCGTTGCCGGCGTCCCTGGCGAAGTGCTGCTCCTCACCGTCAACGCCCGCGACATCCGCAGCGTCGTCCGTGACGAGAGAATGACGCTCGCGCTGATCCTGCTCGGCACCATCACCCTTTCGGTGCTGCTGTCGCTGTTCCTCGCCCGCACCATCGCCAATCCGCTTCGCCGCCTTGCCCACGCCGCCCACCGCGTCAGGCTCGGCCGCGCCCGCGAGGTCGACGTGCCGCTGCTTCCGG
>JALYHK010000273.1 GCA_030776605.1 Pseudomonadota bacterium | reverse complement strand
CTCGTAGCCGGCGCGGGCGGCTACCGCGGCGGCGGCGCGGAGGGCATCGGCGTTGCGGGCGACGATGCGATAGTCGCCGGCGAGCCGCTTCACGCTCTCGGACCATCCTGCCGCCGGCGCGGCGATGCCATAGCGGTGGAGGACCGCCCGCGCGTCGGCGACCGTTGTCGGATCGGGCGCGGTGGGGCCGGAGCCGATGTCCTCCGCCCGGTCGCCGACGACGTCCGAGATCGCCAGCGTCGCCAGCTGCGCCGGCGCCGCCGCGGCACCGAGTCGGCCGCCCTTGATCCGCGACAGATGACGGCGGACGCAGTTGACCTCGCCGATCGGCGCGCCCGAGCGGAGCAGGGCCTGCGTCAGCGCGCTCTTCTCCTCGAGCGTCAGCCCGTCGCCGGGAAGGCAGGCGAGCGCGGATGCGCCGCCGCTCAGCAGCACCAGCACGAGATCGTCCGGCCCCGCCTCGCGGGCAAGTGCGAGGAGCCGCTCGGCCGCGGCGAGGCTCGCTGCGTCTGACAACGGATGCGCGGCATGGGCGAGGCCGATCCGCTCGAGCCGGACAGCAGTGCCGCCGGGAGCGACGGCGAGGCCGGCGAGCGGCCAGGGCCAGTGCGCCTCCAGCGACTCCGCCATCGCTGCCGCCGCCTTGCCGACCGCCACCGCGACCGTGCGGCCCGGCGGCGGGCGCGGAAGGTCCGGCGGAAGTACCCGCTCCGGCCGGCAGGCGGCGACGCCGGCCTCGAACATCTCGCGCAGCAGCTTGCGGTGCATGCCGCTGGTTGTCGCGGCCGGGCCGCTTTATCAAGGCGGCGATGGCGGCCTTCCTCGCGGCGATCAGGCGGTCCCGGACCGCGCGCATCATCCTATGGGCGCTCGGCACGGTCGTGGCGCTGCCGCTCTCCTACTTCCTCACCGCTGCGCTGCTCGGAACGCTTCCGGCCAACTTCACCTGGCGGGAGCCGGAGCAGGGGATCGCCATCTTCGTGCGCACCAACGGCGTCCACACCTGGATCATGATGCCAAAGGTCGCCGCCGGGGTGGACTGGCGGCCCTACGCGCCGCCCGAGCACCTCGCCGAGTCGCGCTACGGCTACGGCAACTATGTCGCGGTGGGCTACGGCAACCGCGAATTCTATCTCAACACGCCGACCTGGGGCGATCTCACCCTCTCCACGGCCTTCGCCGCCGCCTTCGGCCGCGGCCGCTCGCTGCTCCACGTCGAGCACGACCACGATCCGCAGCCGAACGAATGGCAGAGCCGAATCCTGCTCCGCCCGCACGAATACCGCCGCCTCGCCGACTTCGTCAGCGCCCGCTTCGAGCTCGACCCGCAAGGGCGCACCAAGCCGCTGCTCGGCCGCGGCTTCGGGCCCGCCGACATGTTCTACGAGGCGAACGGCGGCTACAGCTTCGTCCTCACCTGCAACGAATGGACCGGCCGGGCGCTGCGCCACGCGGGCGTCAGAATGGGCGTCTGGACGCCGCTCGCGCAAAGCATCATGTGGCGATTGGATTGAGCGGGCGTGCTGGAGTAAGGAAGCAGCCGCAACGGTCCAGACAGGGGGACGAAAATGGCGAAGATATTGGGCAACTTCCACCTCGCGCTGCTGATCGGGGTGGCGCTGCTGGTGGCGGCGATGTTCGGCCTTCACGGCGGCGCGATCGGCGATGAGGGCTATCTCAATTTCTGGCTGCGCTTCTTCCACGTCATCTCGGGCGTGCTGTGGATCGGGCTGCTCTATTATTTCAACTTCGTCCAGATCCCGACGATGCCGAGCGTTCCCGCCGAGCTGAAGCCGGCGGTGAGCAGATATATCGCGCCGAAGGCGCTGTTCTGGTTCCGCTGGGCGGCGGTCGCGACGGTGCTGACCGGACTCGCGGTCGCCGGCACGCCGGGGCCGAACACGCCCTATCTGCTCGA
Source organism: Pseudomonadota bacterium (assembly GCA_030776605.1). Lineage (GTDB taxonomy): Bacteria > Pseudomonadota > Alphaproteobacteria > Sphingomonadales > Sphingomonadaceae > Allosphingosinicella. Next base: position 855 of record JALYHK010000273.1, on the reverse strand, counting down.
CGCGCTGACGTTCCAGGAGGGCTACCGCACCATCGGCGTCGGCATGTGGCTCGGCCTGATCATGGCGGCCAACGTCTGGTTCGTGATCTGGCCCAACCAGAAGCGCGCGCTCGGCATCGTCGCCGCCGAGGACGACGTGAAGGCGCGCTCGGCGACCACCGCGATGATGGGCTCGCGGATCAACTTCATCCTCTCCTTCCCGATGCTCTATGCGATGGTGACGCAGTTCTACCTCGGCGCGAGCTGAGCGGCGTCGGCGGCGTCTGACACCGCCGTTTCGCCGGCTCCGCGGCGATGGAGCTGATCGAATGGATCGCGGCCGGGCTCGGGCTCGTCACGGTCGCGCTCGTCGTCCTGCGCAGCGTCTGGAACTATCCCTTCGCGATCGCGATGGTGACGCTCTATTTCTTCGTCTTCCTCGAGGCGAAGCTCTACAGCGACGCTCTGCTCCAGATCTTCTTCCTCGCGATCAATCTCTACGGCTGGCGCAACTGGCTGCGCTCGCGGCGCGAAGCCGGCGAGGTGGTGGTGACGACCCTCAGCGCGCGCGAGCGGATCGCTTGGGCGGCGGGGACGGCGGCGGCGAGCCTCGCCTGGGGCCTCGGCATGCGCGCCTTCACCGACGCGGCGGCGCCGCTGATCGATGCCGCCATCGCCGGGATGAGCGTCGTGGCGCAGATTCTGCTCGCCCGCCGCCGCATCGAGAATTGGCTGCTGTGGATCCTCGTCGACCTGATTGCGATCGGGCTCTTCTACAGCCGCGGGCTCGAGCCGACCGCGGCGCTTTACGCCGTCTTCCTGCTGATGTCGGTGGCGGGGCTCGTCGCCTGGCGCCGCGCCCTCGCCGCTCAGGGC
>JALYHK010000272.1 GCA_030776605.1 Pseudomonadota bacterium | reverse complement strand
CCAGGGACGCCGCCCCTGAGCCGGGAAGGGGGTAGAGGGCATTTGCCCCCCGCGTGCCTACACGGCACAATGTCTAGCGACTTCCTCCGTTAAGTGACTGGCGTTGAGTATGCTCCAAGCGCCGCGCGCGCGCAAGCGAAAACATTGCACAGTGCAAAAAAATTCCGCAAGAGGCGCGGATGTGCTCTCGGGCAACGATTGCTGGCGGGTTCCGGTCGCGGATCGCCGGTCCAGGAATTTCACGCCTACCTAGACGACGATTCGGCGCGGCTCCCGCTTACGGAGCGTGACTTCAGCCGCGGCCGCCCAGGCGTCGTAAGTTTCGTATGTGCGGTCGTCATAGACATCCACCGCCCCGTCAGGATGAAGGATGGGACAAGTATCTTGGACGCCATCGTTCACTCCCTGCGCCGTGACCGGATATACAATCCGGTCTGCGGACATACTCCAAGCTACTACCTTCGACCGGAAAACCACGAACTCGCCGTCAACCATGTCGGGGTGGAGTAGATATGTGCCCGGTTCGGCCGGCGTCATCTGAATGGGCGTGTCTCGCAGAGCCATCTCCCACGCCGTGGGAGTAGCCCGCGTCTCCTCGTCACCGGCATAGACAATCGTCACAGCATCCCGGCGGATCACCGCCGAGGTAATTCTGCTCAAGGGAATCTCACCGTCTTCCGTCGAGACAAACATCGCGCCTCTCCTCGTTTTTGATTTGTTCCTCCTAGCCGAAAGCTGGAGGGCTGGGAATCCACAGCAAGGGGCTTATCCACAGAAAACATCGGCGCCTCCAAGAGCGCGAGCTCAGGACGATTCTTGAGACGCCGTTACACTGGACCGACGGCTGCTCAGGACGACTGGAGAAGAATTAGACGAGCCGCGACTGCTTCTCCGCAGCCTCGATGAAGCTCGCAAAGAGGGGATTCCTTCGACTCTACCATTCGCTGCGCTCAGGATCGGCTCAGGATGAGCGGGGTTTCAGCGGTCCTTTGGAGCCCATCACACGAGCCGAGACTGTTTGACCGCGGCTTCAATGAACGACGCGAACAGCGGATGGGGTTCGAAGGGTTTCGACTTCAGCTCCGGGTGAAACTGCACCCCCACGAACCAGGGATGGTCCACCCGCTCGACGATCTCCGGAAGCGCGCCGTCCGGGCTCATGCCGCTGAACAGAAGCCCGCCCGCCTCGAGCGGCTCCTTGTAGTGGATGTTGACTTCGTAGCGGTGGCGGTGGCGCTCGCTGATCCTCGTCGCGCCGTAGATGCTGGCGGCGCGGCTGTTGCCGCCGAGCAGAGCCTCGTAGGCGCCGAGGCGCATCGTGCCGCCCATGTCGCCGTTCGCCTCGCGGCGCTGCCTGAGGCCCTCGGCGCTCATCCATTCGGTGATCAGGCCGACGACCGGCTCCCGCGTCTCGCCGAACTCGGTCGAGCCGGCGCCCTCGATCCCGGCGGTGTTCCGCGCCGCCTCGATGCAGGCCATCTGCATGCCGAGGCATATGCCGAAGAAGGGGACGCCGCGGGTGCGGGCGAACTCGACGCTGGCGATCTTGCCCTCGCTGCCGCGCTCGCCGAAGCCGCCGGGGACGAGGATGGCGTGGAGCGGCTCGAGCTGGGCGGGGATGTCAACCTCGGGATGCTCGAACAGCTCGGCGTCGAGCCAGCGGATGTTGACCTTGACTCGGTTGGCGAGGCCGCCGTGGACGAGGGCCTCGGTCAGCGACTTGTAGGCGTCAGGCAAGCCGACATATTTGCCGACGACGCCGATCGTCACCTCGCCCTCGGGGTTGAACAGCCGGTCGAGGATGTCCTCCCAGCGGTCGAGCTCCGGGGCGGGCGCGTCCATGATGCCGAAGGCGCGCAGCACCTCGGCGTCGAGCCCCTCGCGGTGGTATTGCATCGGCACGGCGTAGATGCTCGCCGCGTCGAGCGCGGGGATGACCGCTTCCTGGCGGACGTTGCAGAACAAGGCGATCTTGCGCCGCTCGCCTTCGGGCAGCGGGCGGTCGACGCGGCAGAGGAGGACGTCGGGCTGAATGCCGAGGGAGGTGAGGTCGCGCACGCTGTGCTGGGTCGGCTTGGTCTTCAGCTCGCCGGCGGCGGCGATGTAAGGGACGAGGGTGGTGTGGATGAAGACGGTGCGCTTGTGGCCGTCGCCGCCGAGGCCGAGGTCGTTCCTCAATTGGCGGATCGCCTCGATGAAGGGGAGCGATTCGATGTCGCCGACGGTGCCGCCGATCTCGCAGATGACGAAATCGAGCCCGTCGGTGTCGGCGAGGGCGAAGTCCTTGATCTCGTTGGTGACGTGGGGGATCACCTGGACGGTGGCGCCGAGATAGTCGCCGCGCCGCTCCTTCATGATGATGTCGCGGTAGATGCGGCCCGAGGTGACGTTGTCGCTCTGGCGGGCGGGGACGCCGGTGAAGCGCTCGTAATGGCCGAGGTCGAGGTCGGTCTCGGCGCCATCGTCGGTGACGTAGACCTCGCCGTGCTGATAGGGCGACATGGTGCCCGGATCGACGTTGAGATAGGGGTCGAACTTGCGGATCCGGACCTTGTAGCCGCGCGCCTGGAGGAGGGCGGCGAGGCTGGCGGCCATCAGGCCCTTGCCGAGTGAGGAGACCACGCCGCCGGTGATGAAAATGAACCGCGCCATGGGGGGACAGGCTTAGCGGGCGCGGGCGCGCATCGGCAAGGGCGCGAATCGGCGGCGGGCAGATTTTCCGGGGCCGAGCGCGCGCTCCGCCTCGCGGCGCTATTGCGCGATCGGCACGCCGTTGGCG
>JALYHK010000271.1 GCA_030776605.1 Pseudomonadota bacterium | reverse complement strand
CGCCAGGGGCGGGCGGTCCGCGCCGCCGTCGCCGCCTTGCCCGACACCGGGGCGGTGCGCAGCTTCCTCAACAGCCATCATGACGGCCTCTCCGGCCGGCCGATCGACGTCGCGGTGGCGAGCGAGGCCGGCCTCGCCGCGGTCGAGACGGCGATCTGCGCCGCGGCGGCGGGGCGGTGAGCGTGGACGACGCCGGCTCGCCCTCGGCCAAGCGCGTGGCGGGCTTCGCTGCCGTGTCCTTCCTGGTCGGGCTCGCCGCCATGATCCTCCTCCACCAGCTGGTGCTCAAGCTGATCGCCTGAAGGAGCGGCCCGGCGGTTCCCGGATCGGGGGGCGGCTTTTTCGCGCGGCGGAGGGTTCCGGACGGGGCTCTTAACGTTTAGGCCATTGTGATCGGCTAGATTTGCCGTCAGGATGCTGGCGGGGAGATCGAGGCAGGCGCCGCCCGGGCGCCCGAGAGGATTGGAATGACGAAGCTTTCCGGCGGCGATTCGAAGAGCACCCTCTACTGCTCCTTCTGCGGCAAGTCGCAGCACGAGGTGAGGAAGCTCATCGCCGGCCCCACCGTGTTCATCTGCGACGAATGCGTCGAGCTGTGCAACGACATCATCCGCGAGGAGACCAAGTCCTCGCTGGTGAAGACCCGCGACGGCGTGCCGACGCCGCTCGAGATCTGCAAGGTGCTCGACGACTATGTGATCGGCCAGAGCCACGCCAAGCGCGTGCTCTCGGTCGCGGTCCACAACCATTACAAGCGCCTCGCCCACGGCGCCAAGGGCGCCGACGTCGAGCTCGCCAAGTCGAACATCCTGCTCGTCGGCCCGACCGGCTGCGGCAAGACGCTGCTCGCCCAGACGCTGGCGCGGATCCTCGACGTGCCCTTCACCATGGCCGACGCGACGACGCTGACCGAGGCGGGCTATGTCGGCGAGGACGTCGAGAACATTATCCTGAAGCTGCTCCAGGCCTCGGACTACAACGTCGAGCGGGCGCAGCGCGGCATCGTCTACATCGACGAGATCGACAAGATTTCCCGCAAGTCGGACAATCCGTCGATCACCCGCGACGTCTCGGGCGAGGGGGTGCAGCAGGCGCTCCTCAAGCTGATGGAGGGGACCACCGCCTCGGTGCCGCCGCAGGGCGGGCGCAAGCATCCGCAGCAGGAGTTCCTGCAGGTCGACACCACCAACATCCTGTTCATCTGCGGCGGCGCCTTCTCGGGGCTGGAGCGGATCATCGCCGACCGGCTGCAGGGCAAGTCGATCGGCTTCGGCGCCTATGTCGCCGCGCCCGAGGAGCGGCGCACCGGCGAGGTGCTGCGCCAGTGCGAGCCGGAGGACTTGCTCAAGTTCGGCCTCATCCCGGAGTTCGTCGGCCGGCTGCCGGTGATCGCGACGCTCGAGGACCTCGACACCGACGCGCTGGTCAAGATCCTGCGCGAGCCGAAGAACGCCTTGGTCAAGCAATATGCCAAGCTGTTCGACATGGAGGACGTCAAGCTCGGCTTCAACGACGATGCGCTGCTGGCGATCGCCAAGAAGGCGATCGAGCGCAAAACGGGCGCGCGCGGCCTGCGCTCGATCCTCGAGAACATCCTCCTCGACACGATGTTCGACCTGCCCTCGATGGACGGGGTGGACGAGGTGATGATCGACAAGGACGTGGTCGAGGGCCGCAAGGAGCCGGTCCGCGTCTATGCCGAGAAGAAGGGCGAGAGCGCGGCCTGAAGGCGGCGCGCCGCCGGAGGCCGCCGGGCGCGCTCAGCCGGTCCAGGCGACGGTGGCGACGTTGTAGCGGTTCACTTCCTGCTGGGTGAGGCAGCGGCGGGTCGAGCGGTCGCCGCCTTGGCCCGCGACCGCGCGGGTGCGGTACATCACTTCGGTGAGCAGCAGCCGCGAGATGCCCATCCTGATCAGGAAATCATTGTCCTCGCTGGCGAGCAGCGCCGACTGCTGCTCGATATCGCCGATCAGGCCGATGGTGTTGTCGACGCCGCGGGAGACTTCCGAGCGGATCGCGTCGCGGTCGCCGGTATGGGTGAACATGTGGACGATGAACAGGCCGTCCGGATCGACGTAGCGGATGGCGCCGCCCATGAACATGAAGTTGCAGGCCGAGAAGCAGGCCCAGCCGGAGGGGATGCGGGTGGGGATGCCGGTTTCGCGGATGATGCGCCCGGCCTGGTTGCCGGCGCGGGCGCTGCCGCCGGGCGAGCGGATCCAGATTTCGTCGATCACCGGATGCCGGTCGAGCGCCGCCTGGAGGCGGGAGACGACATTGTCGTCGATGCGGCCCTCGGCGAGCAGGATCGAGCGGCCGTCGATCTCCTCGAGCGTGAAGCGCATCTCGGGATAGCTGGACCAGTTAGGCGACTGCGGGCAGGTGGGGTTGTCGGGGTCGATCTGACCCTGGGCGTGCGCCGCCTGGCCGAACAGCAGCGCGGCTGCCGCGGCGTGGCCCGCGATCAGCCTGCGAAGCGGGTTAGACGCGGGCATAACCCCGCTGACCGGGCCCCCGGCACATCCGCTGCGGCGCGCGCGTCTCCTCGCCGTCGATGATGACGATGTTGGTGACGGTCATGCAATGGGTGCCGTCGGCGAGCCGTTCCTCGCCGGTCGCGCTGGACGAGCCGCTGACGCCGGGCCTGGTCTCGCTCTGCCAGTTGGAGGTGGTGCCGACGCCGCCGCGGATCGCCTCGTTGGTTGCGGCCGCCGCCTGCTGCTGCTCGCGGCAATCGAGCAGGTTCATGATCGCTTCGCTGAGCAGTTCGTTGGTGGGGAGCGAGACTCCCCCGACAC
>JALYHK010000270.1 GCA_030776605.1 Pseudomonadota bacterium | reverse complement strand
ATGGTGCCGGCTCCCGCCGCCGCTCTCCGGGCTCGGGCATCGCGGCGCGATAGTCGCGCGGCGTCTCGAAGTCGGACGCGGCGCCGCGGGCGCGCTCCGCCCCCTGGGGGAAGCCGCTGCGCCGAGATAGTCGCCGTCAGCGCCCCGTGCGCGGCTGCGCTGCGCGCCGAGCTTGGCGGCAACCAGCGAGTCGACGAGCAGCAAGGCGCCGAGCGCGGCGAGGCCGACGGCGGCGTTGCGCCGCTGGCCCGCATCCTCGCTCCTCAGCCCGCCGGCGAGGGCGTCGCGCCCGTCCTCGATCTCCGGGTCCGGCACCGTCTCGTACCGGATGTCCTCCTTGCCGTGCCAGACGAGCGCCTTCATTCCTCACTCCTTTCGAGCCGAACGACCGCCGCGCCTGCCGGTTGCCCCGCGCGCTTCAGCTCATCGAATTATTGCCCGCGTCCAACGATTTGGCGCCGCTGCACCCGTCACGCAGCCGGAACATTGGCCCTCGCCGCGGGTTGGCGGGACAACAAATCGAGGAGGAAAGCGATGGCCACCAGAACCAGTTCGAAGAGCAGCAACCGAAGCGACGGCAACGGCGATCGATCCGGCTCCATCTTCAACTGGAGCGGCAGCCAGACCGGCATCATCGTCGGCGCCGCGGTCGCCGGGGCGGCGGTCGGCCTTGCCGCCAACATGGGGCGCAAGCTGTTCGTCCAGATGACCGGCGGCGCCGCCGGGAGCTGGGACGAGGCGCTCGCCGCCGAGCACAAGCTCGCGCTCGCGACGTTCGACAAGCTCGAGACGACCGACGACAGCCAGACGACGACGCGCTCGACGCTGCTCGCCAAGCTCAAGTACATGCTGACCAAGCATGCGCTCGAGGAGGAGAACGTGATCTATCCGGCGCTGCGGCAAGCCAATTCGGCGCATGACGCCGACGCGCTCGAAAGCGAGCACGGCTATGTGAAGACCTATCTCTACGAGCTCGAGACGATGCCCAACGACAGCCCCGAATGGCTGGCGCGGGTGCGCGACTTCCGCGCGATGATTGAGGAGCATATGCGGATGGAGGAGGAAGAGGTCTTCCCGGCGCTGAAGCGGGTGCTCTCCGATGAGCAGTCGAGCCGCCTCACCGCGATGATGAACAAGGAAGGCTTCAAGTTCGCCTGACCGCCGTCCCCTCCCGCGCGTCGAGAGGGGCCATTCTCAGATCGAGCCGTGGCAGTGCTTGTACTTGCGACCCGAGCCGCAGGGGCAAGGGGCATTGCGGCTGACGGGAGGATATTCGTCCGGCGTCGCGTCGGCCGGGATCGCCGGCCGTGCGATCTGGAGCGGCGGCAGGCGCGAGAGCACGTTGCCGGTGCCCGCATCGATATCCGCCGTATCGTCCTCGCCGGTGAACGGATCGATGTGGTGGGTGATGAAGTCCGGCATCTCGGGAAGCTCGGGGGGAGCCATGGCGAACTTGGCGCGGGCGAGCGTCCCCGTCACGTCCTCGCGGATCGCCGCCAGCATCCGCTCGAATTGCGCGAAGGCCTCGTGCTTATATTCGTCGATCGGCTTCTTCTGCGCATAGGCGCGCAGGTGGATCACCTGCCGTAGCGCATCGAGCATCGCCAAATGCTCCTTCCAGTGCATGTCGAGCGACTGGAGCAGGATGCTCTTCTGGATCTGCTGGTAGGTCCCCGGCGGGAGCTCGGCGATCTTCTCCTCGATCTGGGCGTCGGCCATCGCCTGGATGCGCTCGACGAACATCTCCGGCTCGACCGCTTCCTCCTCGACCCAGTCGTCGATCGGCGGCTGCAGGCCGAAGATCGAGTCGAGCCGCTGCTTGAGATGCTCGAGGTCCCACTGCTCCGGGTAGGAGTTGGGCGGGCAGGCTTCGCCGACGATGGCGTTCACCGTCTCGGCGCGCATGTCGTCGACGACGTCGCCGACGCTGTCGGCGTCCATGATCTCGGCGCGCTGCTCGTAGATCACCTTGCGCTGGTCGTTCATCACGTCGTCATATTCGACGACCTGCTTCCTGATGTCGTAGTTGCGCGCCTCGACCTTCTTCTGCGCGGTCTCGATCGCCTTGGAGATCCAGGGAGAGACGATCGCCTCGCCGTCGGCCAGGTTCTTGTTCATCAGCCGCGAGAACATGGTCTGCGGGCCGAAGATGCGCAGCAGGTCGTCGTCGAGCGACAGGTAGAAACGGCTGAGCCCAGGGTCGCCCTGGCGCCCTGAGCGGCCGCGCAGCTGATTGTCGATGCGCCGGCTCTCGTGCCGCTCGGTGCCGAGCACGAACAGGCCGCCGGCGGCGATCACCCGCTCCTTCTCCTCGGCGATCTCGCGGCGGATCTTCTCCTCCGTCTTGTCGCGCGCGGGCCCCGGCTCCGTCTCGCCGAACTCGTCCTGGATGCGGAAGTCCGGATTGCCGCCGAGCTGGATGTCGGTGCCGCGGCCGGCCATGTTGGTGGCGATGGTGACCGCGCCGAAGCGGCCCGCCTGGGCCACGATATGGGCCTCCATCTCGTGGTACCGCGCGTTCAGCACTTCGTGCTTGACGCCCTCGCGGTTGAGATATTCCGAGAGCAGCTCGGACTTCTCGATCGAGACGGTACCGACCAGCACCGGCTGGCCGATCTGCTGCTTCTCCTTGATCGACTTGGCGATGGCGGCGAACTTGTCCCCCTGGTTCTTGTAGAATTCGTCGTCCTCGTCGATCCGCCGCACCGGCACGTTGGTCGGGATGGTGACGACGTTCATCTTGTAGATGTCGAAGAATTCGGCCGCCTCGGTCGCCGCCGTGCCGGTCATGCCGGCGAGCTTA
>JALYHK010000269.1 GCA_030776605.1 Pseudomonadota bacterium | reverse complement strand
GCCCCGCCCGCCGCCTCACCGGACGCGACGATCGGATAGGAAGAGAATATGGCGATCAACATCGGCCACAGCGACGGCGAAGAAACCCCGATGTCGGACATCAACACGACGCCGCTCGTCGACGTCATGCTGGTGCTCCTGATCATCTTCCTCATCACCGTCCCCATCGTCATCCAGACCGTCCCGGTGGTTCTGCCGAAGGTGGAATATGAGCCTACGACGACGACGCCGCACAACGTCAACCTGTCCGTCAGGGCGGGCCCCAATGGCGAGTGCGAGGTCTACTGGGAGCTCACCCGCGTCACCGCCGAGGAGCTGTTCGAGCTCGCCGAGAGCGCGCTCACTCAGGAGATCGAACGTCAGGGCGGTCCCGAGAATGTCGAAGACATTCCGGAGGCGCACATCCGGGGCGACGTCAACACGCCCTATCGCTGCATCGGCGGCACGATCTACACCATGCAGCGGGCGGGCTGGACGCGCGTCGGCTTCATTTCCGAGCCGATCCCCGGCGGCGGCGCGTGACAGGAGAAGTGAGGAGTATCTGAAATGGGCGCAGCGGTAGCGAGCACCGACAGCGACGAACCGATGATGGACATCAACACCACGCCGCTCATCGACGTGATGCTGGTGCTGCTGATCATGTTCATCATCACCATTCCGATCCAGACCCACGCGGTGAAGATCGACCTTCCGGTCAACGACCCGAACGCGGTGCCGCCGCCGATCGACCCGGTGAAGAACAAGATCGTCATCATGCCGGACGGCACCGTGCTGTGGAACGAGGCCGCGGTCGATCCGGTGACGCTGCGCCAGTATCTCGAGCTCAGCACCCAGATGCAGCCCACGCCGGAGCTCCACCTCCAGCCGCACCCGGATGCCCGCTACGAGCTGGTCGACGAAGTGCTCGCCATCACCAAGCGCGCTAACGTCACCGCCATGGGCTTCGTCGGCAACGAGGCCTACGGCACCGCCTTCTAGCCGGATCGCCATTCGGTCGCAGACCCCTCTCCCCCGCGCGGAGAGGGGTCTTGCGACTAGGCGCCTTCGAATCCCGATACCGCTTGGCGCCTTCAGCTTCGCACTCAGGGGCGGCCGCAAGCCGCCCCTTTTTGGTCGGTCAGGCGGCGAGGCCGTCGAACTGCATGCGGGCGAGCCGCGCATAGAGCCCGCCGCGTCCGCTGAGGCTGTCGTGGCTGCCCTCCTCGACGATCCTGCCGTGATCCATCACTACGATCCGGTCGGCCGCCCGGACGGTGGCGAGGCGGTGGGCGATGACCAGCGTCGTGCGCCCCTCGAACAGCCGCTCGAGCGAGGCCTGGACGAGCCGCTCCGATTCGGCGTCCAGCGCCGAGGTCGCCTCGTCGAGGAGCAGCAGCGGCGCGTCGCGGAGCAGGGCGCGCGCGATTGCGATGCGCTGGCGCTGCCCGCCTGAGAGCCGCGCGCCCCCCTCTCCCATGAAGGTGTCGAGGCCTTCGGGGAGGCGGCGCAGGAACTCGGCGGCGTTGGCGGCCTCGGCGGCCTCCCACAGCCGCTCGTCGCTCGCCTCCCAAAGGCCGTAGCGCAGGTTGTCGCGCGCCGAGGCGGCGAAGATCACCGTCTCCTGCGGGACGACCGCGACGCGCGCGCGGACCTCGGCGGGATCGGCGCGGCGCAGGTCGACGCCGTCGATCAGGACCGCGCCGCGCTCGGGGTCGTAGAAGCGCTGGGCGAGGTTGAAGAGCGTCGTCTTGCCCGCGCCCGAGGGGCCGACGATCGCCAGCGTCTCGCCCGGCCGCACCGCCAGGCTGAACTCGTCGAGCGCGCTCACCTCCGGGCGCGTGGGATAGCGGAAGGTGACCCGGTCGAAGACCAGCTCTCCGCGCGCCGGCACCGGCAGCGGCACCGGATCGGCCGGCGCCTTGATCTGCGGCACCTGGGCGAGCAGCTCGGCGATGCGCCCCGCCGCGCCGGCGCCGCGCAGCAGCTCGCCGTAGACCTCGGTGAGCGCGCCGAGCGCCCCCGCGACGATCGCGCCGGTGAGGACGAAGGCGGCGACGGTGCCGCCGCTCAGCCGCCCCTCGGCGACGTCGATCGCGGCCTGCCACATCACCGCCGTGATCGATCCGAAGATCAGCGCGATCACGATCGCCGTCATCGCGGCGCGCAGCAGGATGCGCCGGCGCGCCGTGCCGAACGCGCTCTCGATCGCGCTGCGGAAGCGCTGCCCCTCGCGCCGCTCCTGTCCGAAGGCCTGGACGATCTTCATCGCGCCCAGCGTCTCGGCGACGATCGCCCCTACGTCCGCGATCCGGTCCTGGCTGCTGCGCGAGATGGCGCGAACCTGCCGCCCAAGCAGGACGATCGGGACGATCACCAGCGGAATGCCGAGGAGCAGCGCCGCCGTCAGCCGCGGCGCGAGGGTGAAGAGATAGATCACGCCCCCGATCCCCATGACGATGTTGCGCAGCGCCACCGAGACGGTGGTGCCCACGACCATCTCGATCACCGACGTGTCGGCGGTGAGGCGGGAGGCGATTTCCGAGGGCCGGTTCTCCTCGAAGAAGCGCGGCTCGAGCCGGAGCAGGTTGTCGAGCACGTCGGCCCGGAGGTCCGCGACCACCCGCTCGCCGAGCAGCGACACGAAATAGAAGCGCACCGACGTCGCGGCGGCGAGGACCAGGACGATCAGCAGCAGGTAGTGGAAATGCTGCGACACGTCGCCTCCGCCGGCGGCGAAGCCGCGGTCGATGACGCGGCGAAAGCCGTCCGGGATCGCCAGCGTCGCCGCGGCGGCGACCAGCAAGGCGGCGGCGGCGGCGGCGATCTTGCCCGGGTAGCGCAC
>JALYHK010000268.1 GCA_030776605.1 Pseudomonadota bacterium | reverse complement strand
CGAACTGGGCGAAGGCCGCCATCTCGCGATACTGGGCGAGCTCGAGCTTGATGGAGCCGGCGACCTTCTTCATCGCCTTGGTCTGCGCCGCCGAGCCGACCCGGCTGACCGAGAGGCCGACGTTGATGGCCGGGCGAATCCCCTGATAGAAGAGCTCGGTCTCGAGGAAGATCTGGCCGTCGGTGATCGAGATGACGTTGGTCGGGATGTAGGCCGACACGTCTCCCGCCTGCGTCTCGATGACCGGCAGCGCGGTGAGCGAGCCGGCGCCGTTCTCCTCGTTCATCTTCGCGGCGCGCTCGAGCAGCCGCGAGTGGAGGTAGAAGACGTCGCCGGGATAGGCTTCGCGGCCGGGCGGCCGGCGCAGCAGCAGCGACATCTGGCGGTAGGCGACGGCCTGCTTGGAAAGGTCGTCGTAGACGATCACCGCGTGCATGCCGTTGTCGCGGAAGAACTCGCCCATCGTGCAGCCGGTGTACGGTGCGAGGAACTGGAGCGGGGCGGGCTCGGAGGCGGTGGCGGCGACAACGATCGAATAGTCCATCGCGCCATTCTCTTCGAGCGCGCGGACGATCTGGGCGACGGTCGAGCGCTTCTGGCCGATGGCGACGTAGATGCAGTAGAGCTTCTTCGATTCGTCGCCCGACTTGTTGATCTCGCGCTGGTTGATGAAGGTGTCGAGCGCCACCGCCGACTTGCCGGTCTGGCGGTCTCCGATGATCAGCTCGCGCTGGCCGCGGCCGATCGGCACCAGGGCGTCGAGCGCCTTGAGGCCGGTCTGGACCGGCTCGTGCACCGACTTGCGCGGGATGATGCCGGGCGCCTTGACCTCGGCGCGGCGGCGCTCGGCGGCGTCGATCGGGCCCTTGCCGTCGATCGGGTTGCCGAGCGCGTCGACGACGCGGCCGAGCAGCCCCTTGCCCACCGGCACGTCGACGATGGTGCCGGTGCGGCGCACCGTGTCGCCCTCGCGGATCTCGGCGTCCGAGCCGAACACCACGATGCCGACATTGTCGGCCTCGAGGTTCAATGCCATGCCTTTGACGCCGCTCTCGAACTCGACCATCTCGCCCGCCTGGACATTGTCGAGGCCGTAGGCGCGGGCGATGCCGTCGCCGACCGAGAGGACGGTCCCGACCTCCGAGACCTGCGCCTCGGTGCCGAAATTGGCGATCTGATCGCGGATGACCTTCGAGATTTCTGCGGCGCGGATATCCATTTTCAGCCTTCTTTCATCGCGTGCGCGAGGGTGTTGAGTTTGGTGCGGATCGAGCCGTCGATCATCCGGCTGCCGATCTTGACGACGAGGCCGCCGAGGATCTCCGGGTCGACGGCGAGGTCGACGGCGATGTCGCGCCCTGTCCGTCTGCGCAGCGTCGCCTTGAGCGCCTCCACCTGATCGGCTGAGAGCGGCTGGGCGGAGAGCACCTCGGCGGTGACCTCGCCGCGGTGCCGCGCGGCGAGCATGTCGAAGGCGCGGATCATGTCCGGAAGGTGCGAGAGCCGACGGTTCCTGGCGAGCACGCCGACGAAGTTGCGGGTGAGCGGATCGAGGCCGATCGCCTCGGCGGCGGCCAAGGCGGCGCGCTGGGATTCCTCGCGGCCGACGAGGGGGCTGGCGATCAGTTCGCGCAGCTCTTCCGATTCGGCAAGCGCGCGCTTCAGCGCGTCGACGCTCGCGCCGACCGTCTCCAGCTGCCGCTCGTCGCGGGCAAGCTCGAACAGCGCCATGGCGTAGCGGCCCGCCAAGCTTGCCTGAATGCCGCCGGAAATCTCCACGCGCCTTAGAACTCCTGAATCGGATTTCGCGCCCGTCCGAGGCCGAGCGCGACGGGCGCTTCCGGACAGGTCGCGGGCGCCCTAGCAGGGGCTTTGCTGCGATGCAACTGAAGCCTTTTGGCAGCAAGGATCGGGATGATCGCGCGCGCGCCGTCGGCTATCGGAGCGGCATGAAGGCGGAAGCGATCGACTCGGATGCGGCCTGGGCGGCAGTCACCGCACGGGACCGGACGGCCGACGGGCGGTTCGTGACCGGGGTGCTGACCACCGGCATCTACTGCCGCCCATCGTGCCCGGCGCGCCACCCGAAGCGCGAGAGCGTCCGCTTCTTCGCCGATGGTGCGCAGGCGCGGGCGGCGGGGCTGAGGCCCTGCCTCCGCTGCCGCCCCGACGAGGCGACTCGCGAAGAGCAGGCGCTCGCGCGCGCCTTCGCTCTGCTGCGCGAGGCCGAGGGGACGCCTTCGCTCGATGCGATCGCCGCGGCAGCCGGCTATTCGCCGCACCACTTCCACCGGCTGTTCCGCCGCGCGACCGGAGTGACGCCCGCCGCTTATGCGCGGAAGCTGCGCGCCGCGCGCGCGGAGGCGGCGCTCGCCAGCGAAAGGAGTATCACCGATGCCATCTATGAAGCGGGTTACTCGGGCCCGGGACGCTTTTATGCCGAGGCCAGAGGGAGGCTGGGCATGACCCCGTCGGTCTGGCGCGACGGCGGCCGCGGCGAGACGATCCGCTGGGCCACGGCCGAGACCCGCTTTGGCCCGATGCTGGTGGCTGCGACGGAGAAGGGGATCTGCCGCCTCTCGTTCGGCGAGGACGAGGCGGAACTGCGGCGGCGCTTTCCCCACGCCCGTCTCGAGCCCGGCGGCGAGGCGATGGCGACGCTGCTCGAGCGCACCGTCGCTGCGGTCGAGGCGCCGGCGCGGCCGCATGATCTGCCGCTCGACGTGCGCGGCACCGCCTTCCAAGAGGCGGTGTGGCGCGAATTGAGCCGCATCCCGCCCGGCGAGAGCCTGAGCTACGCCGCGCTCGCCGCGAGGGCGGGCAAGCCCGGCG
>JALYHK010000267.1 GCA_030776605.1 Pseudomonadota bacterium | reverse complement strand
CGGGCCACGCGGCGCGGCTCGCCACCACCTGCGTCGCGACGATGGTCGAGGCGGGCCACGCCGAGAACGCGCTGCCGCAGCGGGCGCAGGCGATGGTCAACTGCCGCATTTTCCCGGGCATGACTGTCGAGGAGGTGCGCGCCACGCTGGTGGGGGTGATCGACAATGGCGAGATGACGGTCGAGGTCACCGGCGATCCGCTCGTCGGACCGGTCTCGGAGCCGCGCGAGGACGTGATGGCGGCGATCGCCCGCTCGGTCCATGCCCGCTATCCCGGAATCCCGATCGCGCCCTATCTGGAATCGGGCGCGACCGACGGGCTGATCTACCGGCTGGCGGGGATCCCCACTTATGCAAGCTCGGGCATCTTCATGCGCTCGTCCGACATGTTCTTCCACGGCCTCAACGAGCGCATCCCGGTGCGCAGCTTCTACGAGGCGGTCGAGCACGTCCACGATCTGGCGGTGGAGCTGGGCGGCCGCTAGGAACCTTCGCGCGACCCGCGGGCTCTGTGGAGGAGGCGGGGCGGCAGGGAAGGTGAGGCGTTGGCCGACAGGCGGTCCTACATCAATGCGGTCGGGACCGCCGTCCCGGACCACGACGTGCACCGCGCCTTCATCGCCTGGGCCGAGGGGCAGATCGCCGGCGAGCGCGAGCGGGCGCTGTTCCGCCGGATGGCCGAGCGCTCGGCGATCGACCACCGCTGGTCGGTGCTCCCGCCGGCGGAACGAGGGGGATCGCCGGTCGAGCGTGGCGGCTTCTATCACGGCGCGCCGCCCGGGACGGCCCAGCGGATGGAGGTCTATGCGCGCGAGGCGCCGAAGCTCGCGCTGCGGGCGATCGGCGACCTTTCGGAGCGGGCGACGATCGCGGGCATCACTCATCTCGTCGTGGCGAGCTGCACCGGCTTTACCGCGCCTGGCATCGACCAGATCCTGGCCGAGGCGCTCGGCATGCCGCACGTCGAGCGGACGATGGTCGGCTTCATGGGCTGCTATGCGGCGGTCTCCGCGCTGCGGGTCGCCGACCACATCGTCCGCGCCGAGCCGGAAGCGCGGGTGCTCGCCGTCACCGTCGAGCTGTCCTCGCTCCACCTCCAGCAGGAGAGGGAGGTCGAGCCGCTGCTCGCGATGCTCCAGTTCAGCGACGGCGCCGCCGCGGCGCTGGTCGGCGCCGATCCGCAGGGCTTTGCGATCCGTGGCAGCTTCGCGCTGACGCTCGAGGATTCGGCCGGCCTCATCACCTGGACGATCGGCGACACCGGCTTTGCGATGCGCCTCTCCGGCGGCGTGCCGGCGCGGATCGGCGCGGCGCTGCAGGACGAGGCGGTGCGGGCGCGGATGCTCGACGGCTGGTCCATGCGGGAGGTGGATGCGTGGGCGGTCCACGCCGGCGGGCGCTCGATCCTCGACGCGGTCGAGAAGGGGCTGGGGCTGGACCGGGACGCGCTCGCCGCCTCGCGCGACGTGCTGGCGCGCTACGGCAACATGTCCTCCTCGACGCTGATGTTCGTCCTTGCGCGCCTGATGCGCGAGCCGGAGCAGAAGCGCGGGGTAGCGCTCGCCTTCGGCCCCGGCCTCGCGGCCGAGGGCTTTCGATTCGAGCGCGCGCCATGAGCCCGCTCTCGATTCGCGAGCGGCAGGACGAGCAGATGGACGACCCGTCGCTCGATCCCGCCCTCTATGCGGAGGTGGTCGGGGACCTTGCCAAGGTGAACCGGCTGCTGATGGTGGCGCGGCCGACGCTCGGCTTTATCCGGCGCGGTCTCAAGGGACGGCGGCGGTTCAGGCTGCTCGACGTCGGCTTCGGCCAGGGCGACATGCTCCGGTCGATCGCCGGCTGGGCGAAACGCAGGAAGCTGGAGGCGGAGCTGGTCGGCGTCGACCTCAATCCCAGCAGCCTCCCCGCCGCTCGCGCGGCGACTCCGGCAAAGCTCCCGATCGACTATCGCATCGGCGACTATCGGGCGCTGGCGGGGGAGGCCTGGGACTTCGTCGTCTCGAGCTCGGTCACCCACCATATGAGCGACGAAGAGATCCACGGCTTCCTGCGCTTCATGGAAGCCGAGGCGCGGATCGGCTGGATGGTCAACGACATCCACCGCCACCGTCTCGCTTACTGGGGCTTTCCGCTGCTGGCTCGGGCGATGGGCTGGCACCGGATGGTCCGCGAGGACGGGCGCCTTTCGATCGCACGCTCGTTCCGGGCCGACGAGTGGCGCCGGCTGATCGCCGAATCTGGGATCGATCCGTCGGCGCCGCGGGTGGTGCGGCGCTTCCCCTTCCGGCTGTGCGTCGAACGGCTGCGCTGATCGTCGGCGGCGGGCCCGCGGGCCTGACCGCGGCCATCTACCTCACCCGCTACCACCTTTCGCTGAGGGTGGTGGACGCCGGAAAAAGCCGGGCGGGCTGGATCCCCTGCACCCACAACCATGCCGGCTTTCCCGGCGGCATTTCGGGCAAGGAATTGATCTCCAGGATGCGCGAGCAGGCGCAGATGTACGGCGCCTCCATCGAGAAGGGGCGAGTCACGCGGCTCGACCGGATAGAGGGCGGCTTCAAGGCCGACTGGGGCAGCGGCTCGGTCACTGCCAAGAAGGTCCTCCTCGCGACCGGAGTCACCAATCGACGCCCGCCGATGGATGAGGATCTTCACGACGAGGCGCTTGCCAATGGCCTCATCCGCTATTGCCCGATCTGTGACGGCTATGAAGTCACCGACAAGAAGCTCGGCGTCATCGGCAGCGGCTCGCATGGCGTCGCCGAGGCTGTGTTCCTGCGCGGCTTCACCGAAGACATTACGCTCATCGCTCCCGACCGGGCGCACGACCTCAGCGCGGAAG
>JALYHK010000266.1 GCA_030776605.1 Pseudomonadota bacterium | reverse complement strand
CGATGAGCGTGCTCACCGATGCCCCCTTCTTCGGCGGCTCCCTCGCCGACCTCGCGGCGGTGCGGCGGTCGTTCGCGGGCCCGATCCTTGCCAAGGACTTCGTCGTCGATCCGCGGCAGGTGGCGGAGGCCCGCCTCCACGGAGCCGACGCCGTGCTCGTGATGCTCTCCGTCCTCTCCGACGAGGAGGCGGGCGAGGTGATCCGCACGGCGCGGCGGCTCGGCATGGACTCCCTCGTCGAAGCCCACGACGCGCACGAAGTGCGCCGCGCCCTCGCGCTCGGCGCCGAAATCGTGGGGATCAACAACCGCAACCTGAGGACGCTCGAGGTCGATCTCGGCGTTACTGAGAGGCTCGCGCCGCTGGTGCCGCCGGACCGGCTGCTCGTCGCCCAGTCCGGCATTGGGGACCGGCGCGACGTCGAGCGGCTGGCGCCGGTCGCCGACGCGTTCCTGGTCGGCTCGGCGCTGATGCGCGCCGCAGATCCGGCCGCGGCGGCGACGGCGCTGGCGTTCGGACGGGTCAAGGTCTGCGGCCTCACCGACGCGCACGACGCCGAGATGGCGGCGGCGTTCGGCGCCTCTTTCGCGGGGCTGGTGATGGTTCCGAACACGCCGCGCGCGCTGACCCTGCGCCAGGCGGAGCCGGTGGCGGCGGCGGCGGATCGGAGCGGCCTGCGCAGCGTCGGCGTGTTCCGCAATGAAAAAGTGGCGGCGGTTGCCGAGGCGGTGCGGGCGCTCGTCCTCGACGCCGTGCAGCTCCACGGCGAGGAGGACTCAGCGTATATCGCCGCGCTCCGCAACCTGCTGCCAGCGAGCACGGAAATATGGACGGTCGGCGCAGTCGGGCGGGAGGTGCGAGGCGCCCGTGCGGGGGCCGACCGGACGCTGTTCGATACCGAGATCGGCGGCCGCTCCGGCGGCACCGGCCTCCCCTTCGATTGGTCCCGAGTGAGGGGACGGCCGGAACTCAGGCGCGGCCTCCTCGCCGGCGGGCTCAGGGCGGCGAACGCCGGCGCCGCTGCCCGCGTCGGCGCCTTCGCGCTCGACGTCGGCTCCGGCGTCGAGATGGCGCCGGGGCGTAAGGACGCGGGGCGGATGCACGCTTTCTTCGAAGCGCTGCGGCCCCGCAAGCGGACCGAGGCCGCCCGATGCTGATGACCGGTCGCTTCGGCGCCTACGGCGGAGCGTTCGTGCCCGAGATACTGATGCCGGCCCTGGAGGAGCTCGAAGCCGCCTTTGTCGAGGCGCAGCGGGACGCAGAGTTCGGGGCCGAGCTCGATGCGCTGCTGACCGGATATGCGGGGCGGCCGACGCCGCTCACCCGCTGCCGCAACCTCGGCTCGGACCGAGCGCGCATCTATCTGAAGCGCGAGGACCTGCTCCACGGCGGCGCGCACAAGACCAACCAGGTGCTTGGCCAGGCGCTGCTGGCGAAGCGCATGGGCAAGAAACGGCTGATCGCCGAGACCGGCGCCGGCCAGCACGGCGTCGCCACCGCGCTCGCCGGCGCCCTGTTCGGCCTCACGACCCGCATCTACATGGGCGCCGAGGACGTCGAGCGGCAGAAACTGAATGTCTTCCGGATGGAGCTGATGGGCGCCGAGGTGGTGCCGGTGGCGAGCGGCGGGGGCACGCTCAAGGACGCCGTGAACGAGGCGCTGCGCGACTGGACGGCGAGCTTCGCCGACACTCATTATCTGCTCGGCACCGCGGCCGGGCCGCACCCTTTCCCGTTGATGGTGCGGGAGTTCCAGCGCGTCATCGGCAGGGAGGCGCGCGAGCAAATCCTCGAGGAGGAGGGGCGGCTGCCGGACGCCGCGGTCGCCTGCGTCGGCGGCGGATCGAACGCCATCGGCCTGTTCTCGGACTTCGTCGAGGACATGGAGGTGCGGCTGATCGGAGTCGAGGCGGCGGGCAGGGGGCTCGACGGCGGCGACCACGGCGCCACGCTGCTGCGCGGCCGGCCCGGTGTGCTGCACGGCGCCGAAACCTACGTGCTGCAGGACGAGGACGGGCAGATCGCCGACAGCTGGTCGGTGTCCGCCGGGCTCGATTACCCCGCCGTCGGGCCGGAGCACGCCTACCTCAAGGACTCGGGACGGGCCGATTATGTCGGCTGCACCGACCGGGAGGCGCTCGACGCCTTCGCGCTCCTCGCCCGCTCCGAGGGGATCATCTGCGCGTTCGAATCGGCTCATGCGCTCGCCCAGGCGCTGAAGATGGCCGAGGCGGCGGAGGAGGAGACGGTCCTACTGGTCAGCCTCTCCGGCCGCGGCGACAAGGACATGGACCAGGCGCAGCGGCTGCTGGGGCGGGCGGGGTGAGCCGCTACGGCGCAATGTTCGACCGGTTGCGGCGCCGCGGCGAGGGCGCCTTCGGAGCCTTCGTCATGATCGGCGACCCCGACCTGGCGACCAGCGCGGCGATCCTCGATGCGCTGGTCGAAGGCGGCGCCGATATGGTCGAGCTCGGCATTCCCTTCTCCGATCCCATCGCCGACGGGCCGGTCATCCAGGCGGCGGCCGACCGGGCGCTCGCCGCCGGCGTCACGCCCGGCGATTGCTTCCGGCTGCTCGCCGCATTCCGTGCCCGCCATCCCGGTGTGCCCGTCGGCATCCTCACCTACGCCAATCTCGTTCTCGCGCGCGGCCGCGACCGCTTCTACCGCGCCACCGCGGAGGCGGGCATCGACAGCGTTCTGGTCGCCGACGTCCCGGTGCTCGAGGCCGCACCGTTCGTCGAGGCGGCGCGCGCGCAAGGGATCGCGCCGGTGCTGATCGCGGCGCAGAACACGCCGGCCGCGACGCTGCGCCGTATCGCCGGGCTAGGAGAGGGATACACC
>JALYHK010000265.1 GCA_030776605.1 Pseudomonadota bacterium | reverse complement strand
CCGCGCGCCACGTCGCCGATCAGCTCGTCGCGGGAGAACCGGCCCGGCTCGAGATGGAGGTTGGTCGCATTGGCCCCCGGCGCTCCGCCGACGCCGCGGGTGGCGTGGCCGGTGGGCGCGAGGCCGAGCTGGCGCGCCGAGGCGCTGTCGAGCAGCCAGCCGGTGAGGCGGCCGCCGGCGACGAGGTCGCACGGCGCGGTTGCGACTCCCTCTCCGTCGAACGGCTTGGATGCGAGGCCGCGGCGGCGGTGCGGATCGTCGCGAATGACGAGGGCGGGCGGAAACAGGGACTCTTCCTCACGGCCGATCAGGAAGCTGGTGCGTCGGGTGATCGCCGGGCCGCTCATCGCCGCGGTGAGATGGCTGACGAGGCTGCCACCGACCCGCGGGTCGAAAACGATAGTCGTCCGCCCGCTCGGCAGCCGCCCCGGGTTCAGCCGCGCCACCGCCCGCTCCGCGGCGAGCCGGCCGATCACGACGGGGGGGTCGAGATCGCCATAGTGGCGGACGTTGTGCTGGGCGTAGTCGCGCTGCATGCCCCCGCCGGTCCCGGCGATGACGCTCGCCATCTCGCCGTAGCCGCTGGTCGCATAGCCGCGGCAGAAGCCGTGGCTGGTGGCGAGGGCGAAGACGCTGCGGCCGGCGCTGATGCCGGCGCCTTCGCTGTTGGTGACGCCGGAGACGGCCCGCGCCGCATCCTCGATCGCCAGCGCGCGCTCCTTGAGCTCAGCGGGCGAGGGATCGGCGCCGTCGTCGCCGTCGACCTCGGCCGGCTCGCCGTTGAGCAGCCGCTCCTCGGGCGCGAGGCCGGCATAGGGGTCCTCCGGCGCTTCGCGCGCCATGGCGGCGGCGCGCTCGACCAGCCCGGCCAGCGCCTCGCCGGAAAGATCGGATGAGGAGACGCTCGCCGAGCGGCGACCGAGGAAGAAGCGAAGCCCGATCTCCTCGCCTTCGGAGCGGACCACGTCCTCCAGGGCGCCGAGCCGCACCTGGATGCCGGTCGAGGCCTCGCCGGTGTAGACGGCGTCGGCGGCGTCGGCGCCCGCCTTGCGCGCGGCCTCGACCAGTGCGGCGGCGCGCCGCTCCGCTTCCTCGACTGTCAGCATGGCCAGCCGCTTAGGGGCAGATCGGCCAAAAGCAAAGCCTCAGGCGTTGCCGACCACCAGGCACGCAAGGAACATGAGCAGCCCGGCAAAGCGGTTGGAGCGAAACTTGGCGAGGGCATCCGCGGCGTCCTCCTGGCGCAGCGCCGCCGCCTGCCAGAGGAGGTGGAGCGCGACCGGCAGCAGCGCGAGCAAGGCGAGCTTCTCGGGGCGCACATGCCAGATCGCCGCCGCCCACAGCGCCAGCGCGACCAGGTAGCAGAGCGCGACGCCGAGCCGTGCGTGCCGCCCAAGCGCCAGTGCCGAGGACTTGACGCCGACCAGCGCGTCGTCCTCGCGGTCCTGGAGGGCGTAGATCGTGTCGTAGCCGATCACCCAGAAGACGCTGCCGGCCCAGAGCAGCAGCGCGGGTGCGGCCAGCGCGCCCGTCACCGCAGGCCAGCCGACCAGCGCGCCCCAGGAGAAGACGAGGCCGAGCCACGCCTGCGGCCACCAGGTGATCCGCTTCATGAACGGATATGCCGCGACCGGCCCGAGGCTGGCGAGGGCGACGAGCTGGGCGACGAGGTTGAGCTGCAGCAGCACGACGAGGCCGAGGAGCGCCATTCCGGCGAGCAGCGCCCATGCGCCCGTCAGCGAGATGCGGCCGCTGGCGAGCGGGCGCAGCCGCGTCCGTTCGACTCGCCCATCGAGGTCGCGATCGACGATATCGTTCCAGACGCAGCCGGCGCTGCGCATCGCGAAGGCGCCGAGCGCGAACCACAGGATCAGCGTCCACTGATCCGCGGCCGGCCCGGCGAGCGCCACGCTCCAGGCGCAGGGCCAGAACAGGAGCCAGACGCCGATCGGCCGGTCGAGCCGGATCAGCGAGGCGTAAGGGCGGGTCGGCCGCGGCAGCGCGCCGATCAGGCCGCGCCGCTCGCTGTCCGGCACTGTCTCGTCGCTCTCCCCTGCCGCCGCCATGGCGGGAGACATGCCGCTCCCGCAGGCGCGAGTCGAGGCCGCCGCCGCCTCGGCCGCGTTTCATTCAGTCGGCGGGCCAGCTCTCCAGCAGCTCGACGAAGCGGGTGAGCCAGGCGTTGGTCTGGTGGCCGTCGACCACCCGGTGGTCGATGGTGAGCGAGACATAGGCCATCGGCCGGATCTGGATGGTGTCCACGCCCTCCACCTCGCGCACCACCACCCTCTTCTCGAGCTTGCCGACGCCGAGGATCGCCGACTGGGGCTGGTTGATGATGATCGGCGCGGCGAACAGCGAGCCCGAGACGCCATGGTTGGAGATGGTGAAGGTGCCGCCCGCCACGTCCCTCGCCGCCAGCTGCTCCGCTCGCGCCTTTTCAATGAGCTCGTCGAGACCCGCGGCGATCCCCTTCAGCGACAGCGTCTGGACTCGCCGCAGCACCGGCACGATCAGGCCCTTCTCGCCGAGCGCGGTGCCGACGCCGATGTTGATCTCGTCGAAGATCTCGAGCCGGTCCTCGTACCAGCGGCTGTTGATCGCCGGCGCGACCTTCATCGCCTCGGCCGCGGCGGCGGCGATGTAGGCGGTGTAGCTGAGCTTGACGCCCTTCTTCGCGAACGCCTCCTTGTGGCGCTCGCGGTGCCGCATGATCGCCGAGAAATCGGCTTCGAACAACGCGGTGACGTGGGGCGCGCGGGTCACCGAGTTCAGCATGTTCTCGGCGATCTTCAGCCGCATCCGGTCGTGCGGCACGCTGTGCGAATGGACCGAGGCGTCTGATGGCGCCGG
>JALYHK010000264.1 GCA_030776605.1 Pseudomonadota bacterium | reverse complement strand
AGCCGAGCCTGCCGAGCAGGGCCGGCGCCTGCCCCGGCGGTGTCGGCACGACGGTGCTCGACGGCGGCGGCAGCGGCGGCATCGGCTCGCCGGTGGCGGCCGCGCGCAGCGCCGTTCGCCAGCGCATCGCCTCCGGCTTCAGCACGTCGAGCATGAACAGGTCCAGCGCGCCGATCTTCACCTTCAGGCCGGTGACGGCGCGGCGCTGCTCCCGGTCGAGCAGCGCGAGCGGCTTGGCCACGGCGTCCCGCGCGACGATGCCGCCCTCGTCGACGAGCATGGCGAGGATCGAGCGGACCGCGGCGGGACTTGCCGCATCCTGGGCAGCGGCGCCTGCGCGACGCAATGGGGCCAACCAGCGCTCGACCTGGCCTCGGACCCAAGCCTTGAGGCGCTCGATCACCGCCTCGCGGCCGCGGTCGGAGACCCGGTCGATCCGCCGGTCGAGCAGGACGCGCGGGCTGAGCAGGTTCTTGCCCGGGCCGAGCCGCGCCACCTCGTGGCCCCGCCACAGGATCGCGATCGGCGCGCCCTCATGCGTGCGGAGGCTGAAATGATCGTCGCTGTCGGCGACGAGCGCGGCGGCGCGCTTCTCATATTCGCCGCCGAGCCGCCGCTCGGCGGTGGCGAGGAGCATCTTCCGGTCGGCGTGGCGGGCGGCGGGATCGACCTCGAAGGCGAAGCCTTCCATCCGGCCGATCGGGAAGGAGCCGACGGTGACCTCGCCCTGCTCGTCGACCAGCACCGGGAACTCGGCCGCGCCCTTGCCGCCGAGCTGGCGCATCAGCACCGAGGTGCGGCGGTCGACGAAGCGCTGGGTGAGCCGCTCGTGGAGGGCGTCGGAGAGCTTCTCCTCGACCTCCCGCGCCCGCTCGGCCATGCTCTCGGGGTCCTTCAGCCAGTCGGCGCGGTGGGCGATATAGGCCCAGGTGCGCACGCCGGCGATGCGGTCCGCCAGCGTGTCGATGTCGCCCTGGACGTTGTCGAGCCGCGCGACCTGCTCGGCGTACCAGCCCTGCGGGATCCGGCCCTCCCCCTCCGAGAGATGGAGAAAGATGCGGGCGACCAGGCGCGCGTGCATGTCCGCGCCGGTCTTGCGGAAGTCGGGCAGACCGCAGGAAGCCCAGAGGCGCCGGACCTGCCCCGGCGCCGAGGCGCGGGGGCGCACCTCTCCGTCCTCGGCGAGGCGCTTCAGCACCGCGAGATCGACCGCCTCCGGCGCGGGCTTAAGCTCCGGCCGCCGCGGGCGCCGCTCGAGCGAGCGAATCAGCGCGTCCACGCTGCGGAAGTCCGGCTCGTGCTCGCGCCAGTAGAGATGCTCCAGCGGCGCGAAGCGATGCTCCTCGATCGCCTCGATCTCCTCCGGCCGGAACTCGGCCGACAGCTCGCCTTCGAGCGTCAGCACCCCGAAGCTGCCGTCCTTGTGGTGGCGCCCGGCGCGGCCGGCAATCTGCGCCATTTCCGCAGGCGTGAGCCGCCGCCTCCGATGGCCGTCGAACTTCGAGAGGCCGGCGAAGGCGACGTGGGCGACATCCATGTTGAGGCCCATGCCGATCGCGTCGGTGGCGACGAGATAGTCGACCTCTCCCGCCTGGTACATCGCGACCTGGGCGTTGCGGGTGCGGGGGCTGAGCGCTCCCATTACCACGGCGGCGCCGCCCCGCATCCGGCGCAGCATCTCGGCCACCGCATAGACCTGCTCCGCCGAGAAGGCGACGACGGCCGAGCGCGGCGGCAGGCGCGAGAGCTTCGAAGGCCCGGCATAGGAGAGGGTCGAGAAGCGCGGCCGGCCGATGATCTCCGCCTCGGGGAGCAGCGCGCGGACCATCGGCGCGAGGCTCTCGGATCCCAGGATCATCGTCTCCTCGCGCCCGCGGGCGTGGAGCATCCGGTCGGTGAAGACGTGCCCGCGCTCGCGGTCGGCGCCGAGCTGCGCCTCGTCGACGGCGACGAATGCGAAGTCGCGGTCCATCGGCATCGATTCCGCGGTGCACAGGAACCAGCGCGCGTCCTTAGGCAGGATCTTCTCCTCGCCGGTGATCAGCGCCACCTGGCGCGCGCCCTTCATCCTTACGACGCGGTCGTAGACCTCGCGCGCCAGCAGGCGCAGCGGAAAGCCGATCATACCCGAGCTGTGGGCGGCCATGCGCTCGACCGCGAGGTGCGTCTTGCCCGTGTTGGTCGGCCCCAGAATGGCCGTGAGGGGCGCGCGGGCGAAGTCGCTCATTGCGGCTAGATTGGCAGCGGCGGGTAGAATCGCAACTCTTTCCGCGGCTTCGGCACCCGTCACGGTTCGTCGGGAGGGCGGCTCGCTTCGCCGCAGCGCCTGCGGGGACTACGAGGGCGTAATTTGACTTTAACCCTTTTTCTTCACAACCCTGCCCACCTGCCGGCGCGCGACCCGGCGGGGGGAATGAGGTCGCAGGGGGGCTCCGAGCCTTGTACCAGTATAGCGGCATCGGCGGCGGATGCGGCGGCGCGACCGCCCTGCTCAGCCGGGACGATATCCTCGGGCCCCGCCCGACGATCTCCCGCGGCTTCGGCCGCAAGCCCGCCGAGCTCCGCCCGTTCGAGCCGGACATCGATCTCGTCGTCGATCTCGGCGTCCGCATCGGCTCGGCGCAATGGTTCCGCGGCCTCGCGACCTGCGTCGCCCTCTGCTACGGCGCCTATTCCCTCGCACCGCCGGCGCTTGCGATGCAGAGCGGCTCGCCGGCCGCCATGCCCGCACCGCATTTCGAGGAGGCCCGCGCCCTCGCCTTCGCGCCGCTCGCGCTCGGCGCCGATACCGGCAAGAGGATGGCGCCGACCGACGCGGTCGAGCCGCTCGCCGAAGCCCCCGAGCGCCCGCGCCT
>JALYHK010000263.1:1174-2857 GCA_030776605.1 Pseudomonadota bacterium | reverse complement strand
GCTATAGCGGCGGCGGCGGCGAGGGGCGAGGGGGTTCGCGCCCGCCGGCGCGGCGGCGGCGCCGGCTTCAGCCGTGGACGGAGCGACGCTCGAGCGCCTGGGCGGCCTCGTCGACGAGCTGCGCGATGATCTCCGCGACCGACTGCTCTTCCCTGACCATGCCGACCGACTGGCCGGCCATCACCGATCCGGTCTCGACGTCGCCCTCGATCACCGCGCGGCGCAGCGCCCCGGCCCAATAATGCTCGATCTGGAGCTGGGCCTCGGCCATCTCGACCTCGCCGCGGTCGAGCAGGTCGGCCACTTCGCGCTGCTTGCGCGCGAAGCTCTCCATCTCCCGGTTCTTGAGCGCCCGCACCGGGATCACCGGCAGGCGCGGATCGATCTGGACGCTGGTGATCGCGTCGCGCGCGGAGGCGCGGATGAACGCCTTCTTGAAATTGGGGTGGGCGATGCACTCGCGGGCGCAGACGAAACGGGTGCCGAGCTGGACACCGACGGCGCCCATTTCGAGATAGCCGGCAATGAGGCCGCCGTGGCCGATGCCGCCGGCGACGAAGATCGGGATGTCGCCCGAGAGCGGCGGCAATATCTCCTGCGCGAGCACCGAGGTCGAGACCGGGCCGATATGGCCGCCCGCCTCCATCCCCTCGATCACCAGCGCGTCGACGCCCGAGCGGATCAGCTTCTTGGCGAGCGCGAGCGCCGGAGCGAAGCAGATGAGCTTGACGCCGCTTCCCTTGATGCGGTCGATCGCGCCCGGCGGCGGCAGGCCCCCGGCGAGGACGACATGGCTGACGCCGTGGCCGGCGCAGACCTCGATCAGCTCCGACAGCTGCGGATGCATGGTGATCAGGTTGACGCCGAACGGCCGATCGGTGCGCTTCTTGGTCTCGGCGATCTCCGTGTCGAGCAAATCGGGCGTCATCGCCCCGCAGGCAATGACGCCGAAGGCGCCGGCGTTGGAGAGGGCGGAGACCAGGTGGCGCTCGGAGATCCAGCTCATCGCGCCGCCCATGATCGCCACATCGCAGCCGAGGAAGTCGGTGCCGCGCTTCATCAGCCGGCGCAGGCGGTCGCGGCCGACCGTCTCGGCGGCCGCCGCTTCGGTCCGCTCCGCTTCCCGAAGGACTTCGCTGGTCATTCGCTCACCTCGGCATCGAGCCCATAGGCAGTATGCAGGACCCGCACCGCCAGTTCCGTATATTCCTCCGGGATCAGCACCGAGACCTTGATCTCGCTGGTGGCGATGGCGAGGATGTCGATCCTGCGCTCCGCGAGCGTCGCGAACATGCGCGCGGCGATCTCGGGATTGCTGCGGATGCCGACGCCGACGATGCTGACCTTGCAGATGTCGGTGTCGGCGATGAGCTCGGCGAAGCCGATCTCCGCCTTCCGCGCCTCCAGCACGTCGGTGCAATGGGCGAGACCGGCGGCGGGGACCGTGAAGGTGATGTCGGCCGGCTTTCCCGCCTTCGGTACGCTCTGCACGATCATGTCGTAATTGACGCCCGCCCCGGCGAGCGCGCCGAAGATCGCGGCCGCCGCGCCCGGCCGGTCCGCTATCCCGGTCAGCGTCACGCGCGCCTCGTCCTTGTCGTAGGCGATGCCGGTGATGACCTGCCGTTCCATTTCGTAATCCTCGATTTGATCCTCGCCGACGATGAACGTGCCCGGCCTGTC
>JALYHK010000263.1:0-1164 GCA_030776605.1 Pseudomonadota bacterium | reverse complement strand
GGAGAGAACCCTGAGCGGGATGCGGTGCCGCATCGCGAGCCCGACGGAGCGGGTCTGAAGCACCTTGGCCCCGACCGAGGCGAGCTCGAGCATTTCCTCATAGGTGACGATCGGCAGCTTGCGCGCGCGCGGGACGATGCGCGGATCGGTGGTGTAGACGCCATCGACGTCGGTGTAGATGTCGCAGCGGTCGGCCGTCACCGCGGCGGCGAGCGCCACGGCGGAAGTGTCCGAGCCGCCGCGACCGAGGGTGGCGAGGCTGCCGTCGGCGGCCACCCCCTGAAAGCCGGGAATGACGGCGATTCCGCCCTCGGCGAACACGCGTTCCAGCACGGCTGCGTCGATGTCGTCGATCAGCGCCGAGGCGTGGCCGGAAGCGCGGATCGGCAGCTGCCAGCCCATGTAGGAGCGCGCGTTGAGGCCCATGCCCTGGAGGGTTATGGCGAGGAGGCCGCTCGTCACCTGCTCCCCGCTCGCGACCACCACGTCATATTCGCGCGGATCGTAGAGGGAGGATGCCTCGCGGCAGAACTGGATCAGGCGGTCGGTCTCGCCCGCCATGGCCGAGACGACGACGGCGACCTGGTTTCCCGCTTCCGCCTCTCGCTTCACCAGCTCCGCGACGTGCCGGATGCGCTCGATCCCAGCCATCGACGTGCCGCCGAACTTCATCACGATGCGGGCCATTGCGGGCGCTTAGGGACGGCGCCCGGTCAAGGCAAGCTGACGATCCGCTCGCGAAACCAGTCGGCCATCTCATCTTCGCAGAGCTCGCCAGCGGCCAAGCTCAGCATCGCGACAACCACCTCGGCATCGCTGGCGAGGAGCTGCTGTCCGTCGAGGTTGAGGAAGGCTTCGCTCACTACTGCAGCGGTACGCTTGTTGCCGGCGCTTGCGGAAGGCGCCGCGGCTGATAGGAAGCCGGCATGGTGACGACAAACGAGCGCGGCTCTTCGAGCGTCGATCCCGCGCAGGCCGAGCATTTCGGCCGGATGGCCGCCGACTGGTGGGATCCGCACGGCTCCTCGGCGATGCTGCACAAGATGAACCCCGTGCGGCTCGCCTACATACGCGACCGGCTGGACCAGCATTTCGGCCTCGACGAGTGCGATCTGAAGCCGCTCGCCGGGCGGCGCGCCGCCGACGTAGGTTGCGGCGCAGGGC
>JALYHK010000262.1:1287-2857 GCA_030776605.1 Pseudomonadota bacterium | reverse complement strand
CCGGTAGGGAAGGCCGATGGCGATAAACCGGTCTTCAAGCTCGCGGGTCTGGAACTGGGCGCGCACCAGGATCGCCGCCTGGTCGAGCGAGCCTCCGCGCCGCTGGAGCGATTCGAGCTCCTCGCCGATCCGCCGCGCCTCCTCGGGGCCGTCCCAGACGCCGACGACGCGGACCTTGTCGCCCTCGGCCTCGTCCGTCCACAAGGTCTTGCCGAGCCGCCCGCCGTTGTGGGCGATGAGGCCGGAGGCGGCGGCGAGGATGTGGGGCGTCGAGCGGTAGTTCTGCTCCAGGCGGACGATCTTCGCGCCCGGGAAGTCCTGCTCGAACTTCAATATGTTGGCGACCTCGGCGCCGCGCCACGAGTAGATCGACTGGTCGTCGTCGCCGACGCAGCAGATGTTCTTGCGCTCCTGCGCGAGCAGGCGGAGCCAGAGATACTGGGCCTGGTTGGTGTCCTGATATTCGTCGACGAGGATGTAGCGGAAGCGGGTCTGATAATGCGCCAGCACGTCGCAGTGGCCGCGCAGGATGGTCAGCATGTGGAGCAGGAGATCGCCGAAGTCGCAGGCGTTGAGCGTCTTCAGCCGGTCCTGGTACTGGGCGTAGAGCATCGCGCCCTTGCCGTTTGCATAAGCCTCGGCCTCGCCGGCATCGATCTCGCGGGGGCCCCAGCCCTTGTTCTTCCAGCGGTCGATCAGCCCGGCGAGCAGCCGCGCCGGCCAGCGCTTCTCGTCGATGTCGGCGGCGGCGATCAGCTGCTTCATGACGCGCAGCTGGTCGTCGGTGTCGAGGATGGTGAAATTGGCCTGGAGCCCGACCAACTCGGCGTGGCGGCGCAGCATCTTCGCGCAGATGGCGTGGAAGGTGCCGAGCCAAGGCATGCCTTCGACCGCCTCGCCGACGATCCGGCCGACGCGCTCCTTCATCTCGCGCGCCGCCTTGTTGGTGAAGGTGACGGCGAGGATTTCGGACGGCCAGGCGCGGCGGGTGGCGATGAGGTGGGCGAGGCGCGCGGTCAGCGCCGCGGTCTTGCCCGTGCCGGCGCCGGCGAGCACCAGCAGCGGCCCCTCCGTCGTCTCCACCGCCTCGCGCTGCGGCGGGTTGAGGCCGGCGAGATAGGCGGGTTCCGTGGCGAGCGGGGCGGAGTCGGTCACGAGCGAACGGGTAGGAAACGGGGGCGCGGACGGCAAGCCGCTTGGGCTGGCGCCGAGGTTCCGGAACATCTATGGAACATGGGCCAGCTCGAGGAGGGAGGAATGCCGAAAGGTGGATGCCATTGTGGAGCGATCCGCTACGAGATGCCGACCGAGGTCGCCCATGCGGCCTTGTGCCACTGCACCGACTGCCGCCGGGCGAGCGGCGCGCCGGTCGTGGCCTGGGCTCTGGCGCCGCGCGACAAGGTATGGATCGAAGGCGAGCCTCAGGCCTATGCCTCGTCCGAACCTGCGCTGCGGCACTTCTGCGGCCGCTGCGGCACGAGCCTATTCTACACCAACGAAGCGGTCTTCCCCGGCATGGTCGACGTGCAGATCGCGACGCTGGACGACCCCGACGCGATTCCGGTGGGCG